>CAMORJ010000022.1 GCA_946623775.1 uncultured Bacillota bacterium
TTTCCAACAAAATACTCTGGCATTTTTACCAATTTTCCAACATTTATAATCCCCTTGCTCTCAAAGTATCATTCATCGGAGTTTCCTTAAGCCGCCCGCCACAAAAAGCAGGAAAAGTTAAGTCAGCGCGCACGCGCCATATATAAAACAAATATAAAAGAGGAAACCGATTTCCTACTTGGCTTCCTCTTCCGCTTTCACATAATGGATGTATTCCACATTCTCTTCGTCCGCGGAATAATCCAGCATAAACTCATACACCCTATCCCTGAGCTGCTTCTTGCGGTCCGCTAAAGAGAGGGACATATCGGGATAGATCGGCCTAGACAAATGGATGGTCGGATATGGCCTCCTGTTCTTGAAGAACCTGCGGCTCCTATAGGTGGTGACCATCGCCATGCAGGGGGTCCCAAGCACGGCGGGATAATAGAATGCGTCATCCCCGAATGGGCGGATATGGGTGTAATAAGGCCAGATGTGCGCTTCCGGGAAGATGGAGATGCCGCATTTCTGCTTGATCCTATGCTCCACCGCTTCCATGAACTTGGCGGATTCCGAAGGATTCTCTGGGGTAGGCAAGCACCCTAGCATCGTGACAAGCCCCCTGATCAAGGGGATGGAGGTCGAGTCCTGATTGGCGACGATATAGGTCCTCTTGCCCCTAGAGACATTGACCTGGGCCGTCAAGGCATCGATGACCTGGGTGTGGTTGCCATAGAAGAAGACGCCGGAATGGCGGAGGTGGCGCATGTTCTTCTTGCCTTTGACTTTGACGTGGTACCCAAGGAACACGAACAGCTTCACGATCGGATAGGCGATGATGTAATACAAGAACCAGGAAAGGGCCCTGTAGAAGGGATTCTTGTGGAGATACTTATAGTTCTCGGGGAGAGGCTTCCTCTTGATGTTGGTGCCCGAAAACTCATCGTTGAGCAAATCGTGGTAGTAGATGGTTTTCTTGATCTTCATTGCTGAGCTTTCTTCTTGGCGATCGTATCGAGATAGAACTGCTCCATTTTATCCATCGATTCGTTGAAGTCAAAGCGCGAGGCGTAGCCTTCATACAATTTGGCGTTGGCTTTCCTCTCCTCGGGGTGCTCGATGAAATAATCGATATGGCGGGCCAAATCCTTGGGAGAGCTATGGTGATAGACGTTCAGCTTCTTGTCGATGGCGAACGTCGAAACCGCCGAGATGCGCGAATCGGTCAATACGGGCGGCAGGCCTACCGAAACCGCCTCCAGGAAGGAGATCGGCTCGATGTCGACGAGCCCGCAGTGGGCATAGATGTCGCAGCAATTGAGGATTTTGACCATCTCCTCATGGGGGTGGAATCCGAAGATCGGCTCGTTCGCGCAGTATTTTTTGGCGAGCCTGCGCAGCTTCTTTTCCGATGGGCCGGCGCCCGGGAGCACCAGGAGGATGTCCTTGGAATGCTTGGAGTACTTCATCGCCTTGAGCAGTATCTTATGGCACTTCTCGCGGGAATACCTCGCGGTATAGGCGACGACGATTTTGCCTTTCATGTAATCGGGGCGCTCGACCTCGACTTTCTTGAAAGAGTTTTGGATGCCGTTGGAAATCACCCTCGCGTCGCATTGGAAATGCCAGATGCGCTTGGTGAGGTCATGGATGAATTGCGACGGGAAGTGGATGGCATCCACCTTTCCGAACAGCAATTTCCAGAAGCATTTATAGACGATCCAGTTGATGAATCTGGAGTGATGGAGGAAGACGTGGTTGGTGTAATTCTCGGCGGAGGTATGCATGCTCGCCGTGGTGGCGATGCCTTTCTTCCGGCATAGGCGCACCGTCTTCGAGGACAATATGCCCGTGAAATTGAAGTGCACCACATCCGCCCCGTCGATGGCTTGCTCGACGATGTCCATCCTTTTCGAGGATGCAGGGGCCACCCCATTATGGGCGACGTACCCATTGAAGGGGCCGAAGTTGATTTTGGGGACCACGTAAAAACCCTCTTGCCCCGCTTTGTCGGGGTCGCAGCAGACGATACGGACTTCATGTCCTTTCGCTTTGAGGGAATTCGCGACGTTTAGGGTGGCGATTGTCGTGCCGTTGTTGGCTTCGCCCAGGACGTCGCAGATGAATGTGATGACCATAATCGTTTTTGACCGTGGGAATTGTACTGAATTAACCCGCCTTGTCCTAGCCTTTCTTAAAGAAAGGTAGAAAAATATACCACACCCAAAACTCTACAGGTAGTAGAATCTTCTTTTTTAGCCGGGACGTGTATTGGATTTCGCGCCAAAAACGGAAACTACGGAAATGGAAATGACCATTAATCGGAAACCGGCGTTTTGGGCGCGAAAAGAAAGCCTGGCCGACGCGACCAGGCTTCAAATGGGCTGGACTGGCTTATCCGCGATACCCTTTCCAGGGGATGAAGCGGGAGACCTGCTTCTTGTATTCTGCGTATTGGGGATATTTGGATCCGGTGATGTCCTCGCCGAACGTCGAGGAGCCGATGAACAAGACGATGAGCAGCAACGCGCCCGCCGCGGACCAGTTGAACGGCACGACGTCGAAGGTCATGACCCCCGCGCCGATGGAGAAGATGAAGAAGCTGACCCAGATCATCTGCTCGCCGAGGTAATTGGGGTGGCGAGAATGCTTCCAGAGGCCGAAGGTATTGAAGCCTAGGTTGAATGGCGCGGGCAATTCCTCTAATTTCTTGCCTTCCTTGATCATCTTCCACTTGGTGGATTGGAAGGAGAACTGCTGCTCGTCCGCGACGGTTTCGAAAAGCAGGAAGAACATGAATAGGCCCATGGCCATGAAGTCGACCCAGCCCAAGGGGGCGGTAGAGCCCATGGAGACAAGCGCAGGGACTGTGATGAGCAAAACGAGGAAATTCTGATAGACGCAGATGAAGAAGAAATTGAAGATCATCCATTTCCAATGGGGCTGGAATTCCTTCTTTTCGCGGAGGACCTGCCAGCGGTAATCCTCTTCGCCGGACCAGAATTTCAATTTGTAGGCGCCTTTCCTGGCGAAGTTGAAGGTAAGGCGGATGCCCCACAAAGTCGCTAAGACCGCCATGATGACTAAGCGCGGCGACATGCCGCCTTTCGCGGCGATGACCCAGGTGTAGGCGATGGGCAGGATCGACCAAAGCTTATCCATCTGGCTGTTGTTATGGGCAAGCTCCCCCACCACAAAGCAATAAAGGGCGCTCGCGCCGCAGATGATGATCAGGATCAACGCGGTCTCAAGCTGCAGGTCATTGAGCTGGGGGCCAAGGGTGAAATAGAGCACTGGGCAGGCGGCTACCGTCAGCCCGATGATGATTGCCAGCAATACGGTTTTCATGAATACCTCCGATGCGCCTTAGGGGGCGTAGCAAAAAATACGATTCATATTGTATCGTCAACCCAACATAAATAGCCACAACAAATTCTCGAGCCTCTTTCAGCATCGAAAACCATCGAAAACGCATGCACGCCCCCGCTGTTTTTGGAAAAACCACGCCGATTTCGAATGGCGCGGAGGGAATTTCTAAAACCAATGCATGGGCTTTTGCCCAATCGAAAAAGCCACTCGCGTGAGTGGCTTGATGGGATGATTGGTTTTAGAAATCCACTTTCTCCAGGCGCTTGGAGGAGATTCTGTAGACCGCGATGTGAAGCGCCGCGGACAAGGCAACCGCTCCTGCCAGGATGCCGAATTGGATGCCGATATGGAGGGAATTCATGAATTCTAGGCCAGGGACATAGGGGAGGCCGATCGTGAAGATGCCGATATAGAACACGAAGCCCAGTATGGTGAATAGGGTCGACATGACGATGGACTTGCCCTTCTTGTAATAGATGGGGAAGAAGATAAGATCCGCGATGGCGTATCCGATGATGGCGATGGCAAGAAGCAACACATAGCTATTCAGGCCTATGCCGGGGACGGTATTTTCCTTTGGGTTTTCCGCGCTGGCCAGGACGCTGGCGTTGATGATCCTTGCGACGGGATATAAGGCCGACATGATGATTATGAAGGCCGCTTGCATCAACAAGACGGTGATGATCCTCGCTAGGACGATGTCCTTCTTGCGGACCGGCAATAGGGTCGAATAGAGCAGATCGTTGCTCTGCTGACCTTTGTTGGCCCCTAAGAAGAGGATGGGATAGCAAGTCAGGACATAGATGAATCCGATGCCCAAAGGATAAGAGGGGATCAGGATCATGAAGGGGAACAATGCGATGAACAGATAGCAGATGGGGTGCATCGCAAGCCTCATCTCTTTATAGATCAAAGCTTTCATTTTGGCTCCTGCTCCTTTCGATGTAGACCATGATCTGCTCTAGGTCAGGCTCACGGGGTTCGATGCCTTTCCCAATGAAGGCATCTTTCTTATTCGCGTATATCAGTCCTTCGATGCGGTCCTCGAATTCCTTGTAGGCGATGTATTCGCCAAGCAAGTCCTTGTTGGACGATTTGTCCACGACGAACAAATAGGAATCGACGAAGTTCTTTTTGGTGCCGGTGTAGATGATTTCCCCATCGTGGATATAGGTGATGTCGGTCGCGCATTTGTCGAGGTCGCTGGTGATGTGGGTGGAGAACAGTATCGCCCTATCCTTGTTCTTGACGATCTGGCGGAAGATGTCGAGTATCTCGTCCCTGGATACGGGGTCGAGCCCTGATGTCGGCTCATCGAGAATCAATAATTCCGCATGATGGGACAAGGCGATGGCGACCGAGTATTTGACCTTCATGCCGCTGGAGAGCTCTTCGAGCTTCTTGTCGATGTTCAGATTGAACAATCGGCACGCCTCTTCGAATTTCTTCTCATCGAATCGCTTATAGAACCTCTTGGTGACGTTCATCAATTGGCGGATCGTCTTGTTGGGGTAGTAATTCAATTCGCTTAGGGCGAAGCCGATCCGCTGCTTGTTCTCCAATTCGTTTTGGGACATGTCCGAATCGAACGCCGAGATTTCCCCGGACTCGTAATGGACGAGGTTCATGATGCATTTCAAGGTCGTGGTCTTTCCGGCCCCGTTGCGGCCGATGAAGCCCATGATCTGGCCTGGCTTCACTTCGAAAGACACGCCCTTCAAGGAGAATGAAGGGTAGGTCTTCCTCACGTTGTCCAGCTTCAGTATCGAGTTCATTTGGTCTGCTCCTCCCCCAGCGCATAGAAAGCATCGGCCTTCAATATGGCGATGCCCCTTTTCCTATCGCCCAATACCATCAAGGTCTCGCCTTCTTTGATATCGAACATTCGGCGGGCTTCCTTGGGTATGGTGATCTGCCCTTTCGGGCCCACCTTCACGCTTGTTATGAATCTATCTTCCTGCGATTTCTTCATATTCTTACTTTTCTTACCTTTCTTACTATATGGTATCTCTTGCCATATCGGAAGGCAACAAAAAGAAACTTAGCATGGCAAAATGGCTTCTATCACTGCTACTTGTTGAAATATGGGCAGACGACTTTGCCTTTTTCCGTCATCAGGCCTAGCTTCTCCAACTCCATGCAGCGCTTGATATTGGTCTCGGTCCAATGGGATTTCTTTTGCCTTGGCGAGAACCGCTGCACGAGAACCCCGTCCAGATTCCGCAGGGTGGAGTCGATCCAGCCGAAGCATAAAGCCGCTTTCACGGCATCGTAGTAAGATAGGACGCCATCGCATTTCTCGGGCTTTTGCCGCGATACCCTCACGAAGAGCTCCGTTTCGCTTTCGGCGTTGTCCGAAAACCAGCGGTAGATCTCGTCGAAGCTTTTGAACTCAAGATAGGCGATGTCGGTTTTCACGAAGCCATTATATCCTAGCGGCAAAGAAAAGCCGACGTTTCTGTCGGCTTAATCCTTATGATATAGGGTAATTGACGTCCGGCACTCTCGTCGGGGTTGTGTCGAATCGGAAGTACTGACAATACCCGAACGCCTCATATAAGACGCGGCCATTGGACATCTGGATGCTGTATTGGGAGCCGTCATGGAGTAAATAAGTCGCGATTCGGTAGGTTCCCCCGGCGATCCCCGCGTCCTCGATTTTGATGAGCGGGTCGTTCTGGAGAATCGATAGATTGTAATCGATATCCCTCTCGTCCTCGCTATAACGGACGGTCGGATTGGCGGTTGCGGGGTTGACGCCGATATAGCCGTCTTCGATCGTTATGCCTTTAAGGGTCTGCTTGCTGAGCCTGCTGACCCAGGGGAATACCTCTTCGAACGAATAGGGCTTATCCAGATAGAAACCATCATCCGTGATGACCAAAGTCGAATTCTGGCCAGGCATATTGAATTCATAATATGCATAGCCGCCTAGGGTTTCGTCATCCCTGATCGGCTTCAGCAGCTCGTTGTTCAGATAAGCGTGGAATGTGGCGTCGGTCACGATTTCGATTTTGAAGCTGATCTTCTGATTTTCATCATACGTCCCGCTTTTGGGAAGATCGGGCGAGACGTTAGTGCCGCCTTGGACGGTCAAGGTGTATTGGGCCGCGGTGGGTCTGCTTCCTAAAAGCGTTTTGAACAGCTCTTCGGATATCGGGTTCCTCGACCGATAAGCGCCATAGGCTCCTTCCATGCTGCTTCCATAGTAGATATAGTGGGTCGAATGGCTGATGTACATGGTGAAGGCATAGTCTTGGGTCGGATATGTCTCCAAAACGATGTAGGTCGTGATGTGCAGGCAGATCGCATCGTCGTCGCCTTCCTCCTTCGGATAGCCGAAGAAGGCGTCATAGATGCTGAATTCCACCCTGTCATAATCGGTATCCAAAAATGAATAATCGTTATAAGTCCATGCAGCCGACATGGCGACGCTCGCGCTGACTTTCATGTCCTTGATGTCTGAAATATCAACGCCTGTTACATCTTCAAAATCGAAGGCGTTTCCCTTAAAAGAGGAGGCTCTCGGCGTCAAAGTGCATCCGCTTAGTAATAATAACGATGCCAAAAAGGGTATTATTTGTTTTCTTTCTCTCATATTTTTCCCCTTCCGCCCAGTGTTTTGCGGTAGATAAATGATATACGGGATACTATATAATGCAATGCGGTTTCCATGTTCGGCTTCATTAGAGGGTGAACGGAGCCCCTAAATTTGGTCGCAATTTTGCTTTTCTGCAAGCTAAACTAATAACGCAAAGGGAATAGGCATTCTTCATGAAAGTATTAATTATCAATGGCAGCCCCCGCCTAAACGGCAACTCAAGTAAACTCATCGACGAGATGATTCAGATCTTCGATAAGGAAGGTATACAAGTCGAGCAATACCAAATCGGAAGCAAAGCGATTAGGGGATGCATGGCGTGCGGTTATTGCCACGAGCACCATGAATGCGTTTTTAAGGATGACGTGAATCGCTTGGCGGGCATCTTCAAGGATTCCGATGGCCTTGTCGTGGTGTCCCCCGTCTATTACGGCTCCGCCAACGGCTCGGTTATCTCGTTATTGGACAGGATGTTCTATAGTTCCAACTTCGATAAGCGCTTTAAAGTCGGCGCCGCTTTTGCGATTGCTAGGCGCGCTGGAACGACCGCGACGTACGACGAGCTGAACAAATACTTCACCATTAACCAAATGCCTGTCGCATCCGGAAGATATTGGAATAATGGCTTCGGCAGGGAGCAAGGCCAAATCGAGCGTGACGAAGAAGGATTGCAGAACGCCAGGATCGTTGCCAGGAACATGGTCTTCCTCATGAAAGCCATTCAGGACGCCAAAGAGAAATATGGTCTTCCCGAAGCGGAAGAAATCAAATACACGCACTTCATAAAATAGGCTAAAGCATATCGGAATAATAAAAGGCGGCACCGCTTTTTCTCATAGCGGGTGCGGCCTTTTCGGAAACGATGTCCAATGCAGACGACTGGCGGAACGAGGTGGAACCCGATATCAACACAAATCAACAACACATGTTACAGATACGAAAAATACAAAAAAGAGATGATTTATTGCTATCATCTCAGTTAGTTTTAAATGGTTGCGGGAGATGGATTTGAACCACCGGCCTTCAGGTTATGGGCCTGACGAGCTACCAGGCTGCTCTATCCCGCGAGATTGGGCCCAATTCTTTGGGCTAGGAAAATGTACTCCTTTTATATGCTTCTAGCAAGTGTTAAATCTCTTTCCAAAAGAAAAACCCACATGCAGTGGGCTTTTCGGAAATCATTTTCTTGTTACTTAAGGAGCCTATCCGCCAAGGCAAACGCCTCTAGCAGGGTGTCGTCCATATCGAAGTAGCGATAATTGGCAAGCCTTCCGAGGAAATGAACCTTCGGATTCTGCTTGGCAAGTTCTTTATATGCTTCGGCGAGGGCCGCATTACGTTCGTCGTTGATCGTGTAATATGGCACCTTTCCTTCTTCGAACGCATCGGGGTACTCTTTGGTGATGACGGTGACGGGGAGATCATCGAGTTCGGGATCGAAATGCTTATGCTCGGTGATGCGGGTATAGGCGGGCTGACGGTCGGTGTAATTGACGACCGGGTTGCCTTGGTAATCCCTTTGCTTCAAGGTCTCGACTTCGAAGCGGAGGGAACGCCATTCGAGGTGCCCGAGTTTGAACCCGAAATACTCATCCAAGCGACCCGTGTATATGATTTGGTCCGCCAAGGCATCATATTCATCCTTCTTTTCAAGGTAGTCCACGCCAAGGATCACCTCCGCCCCTTTGAGCAGGTTGTCGATCCACGGGGTGAAGCCGCCTTTGGGCATGCCCTGGTAAGCATCGTTGAAGTAATTGTTATTGTATTCGAAGCGGAGAGGGAGCCTCTTGATGATGGACGGAGGGAGTTCGGTGGCTTTCCTACCCCACTGTTTTTCGGTATAGCCGCGGACCAAGGTCTCATAGATGGTCCTTCCAACCATTGACAAAGCCTGTTCCTCAAGGTTCTTGATTTCGCCGATGTGCTCTTTGGCGACTTCCTCATCGATTTTGGCCTTGGCTTCTTCGGGGGTATTCACGCCCCAAAGCTCATGGAACGTGTTCATGTTGAAGGGCATGTGATAATACTTGCCCTGATAGAAGGCTAAGGGCGAATTGATGAAGGGATAGACGTCCGCGTATTTGCAGAAGAAATCATAAGCCTCTTGGGAATCGGTGTGGAAGATATGGGGGCCGTAGACGTGAACGGGTATGCCTTCCACGTTCTCCGTGTAGATATTTCCACCCACGTGGTTCCTCTTTTCGATGACGAGGACGGATTTGCCCGCATCCATCAGAAGGCGGGCCATGGTCGCGCCGGAGAGTCCTGCGCCGACGATCAAATAATCATAATGCTGTTTTTCCATGTCTCCATTATGGATACTTGCCTTCGATATTTCAATCGAAGAGGCACTGGAGTAAACTAGATTCGCTATGAAACAGCCTATTAATTTCTCCTGGTCATTTGCCCGTGGGTTTGACCGAAGCTATCTTGACGCTCTTCCGAAAGACGCCCTTTCCGTTGACATCCCCCACAATGTGAAAATGCTCCCCTACCATTATTTTGGAGAACCAGAGTACCAAGGGATATTCACCTACGAGAAGACTTTCGATGACGAGCATCCCGAAATGCCCTGCAAGTTTTTGCATTTCTCTGGGGTCATGCTTAAATTCCACGTCTACCTGAACGGCAAAGACTATGGCGAATTCGTTTCCGGCTTCTTGCCAGTTGATATCGAAATCACCGACTCGATTCAAAAGGAAGGAAACCGTTTGGTGGTCGTCGTGGATAGCCGCGAGGATCCCGAGATTCCGCCTTTTGGGAATGTCGTCGATTATTTGACTTTCGGAGGCATCTATCGCGAAGTCTATATCGACCATCAGCCGACAAATCACCTTTACCGCATCTATCCGATAGCAAGGATGGACGGCTCCATCGAAATCTCTTGGGAAAACGAAGGAAAGCCCGTCTCTCCTTTGTTCTCGTTATATGATGGGGAGAAGAAGGTTTTGGAATTCGAAGGCGGCCTAGCAAAGCTAGAGAATCCACATCTTTGGTCGATCGAAGACCCCCATTTATATCGCCTCGTGATGGAAAACGGGAGACAGGTTGAGGAATTCCGCATCGGCTTCCGCGACATCGCTTGGAAAGAAGAAGGTTTCTTCCTCAACGGGCAGAAAATCAAACTATTCGGTTTGAACCGTCACCAAAGCTATCCATATTTCGGAATGGCCGCCCCCAAAGGACTCCAATATGACGACGCTTATATCATCAAAAAGCAATTTGGATGCAACGTCGTAAGGACCAGCCACTATGCGGATGACGAGTCATTCCTATCCGCCTGCGATGAGCTCGGCTTGTTGCTGATCGACGAGATTCCAGGCTGGCAGCATATCGGCAAATCCGAGAAATGGCGCGATACGTGTATCGTTTTTGCAAAGAAGCTCATCATCAAAGAGAGGATACACCCATGCGTGATCGCCTATGGTTTGCGCATCGATGAATCCATCGACGACCATGACCTCTATTCTCGCTTGCAGGACATCCAAAAGACGTTGGATCGGGAGCGCTTGTCCACTGGGGTCAGGAATTTCAAAGAATCCGAGATGCTGGAGGACATTTACGCCTATAACGATTTTTCCTGCGCTTCTACCGAACACGGTCTAGACGATCCGGATTCCTGGAGCGCCGCCAAAGGAAAACCCAAAATCGTTTCCGAAAACAACGGCCATATGTTCCCTACGAAATCCTTCGACCCAACCGATAGGCGAATCGAAAGCGCGTTGCGGCATTGCAAGGTCCTAGACGATGCATTCGGCTATGATAAACTGGCTGGCTCCATCGCTTGGTGCGCGTTCGATTACAACACCCATCGCGACTTCGGCTCGGGCGACCATATCTGCTATCATGGCGTCGCCGACATCTTCCGTCTCCCTAAGTACGCAGCCTATGCTTTCGCAAGCCAAGGCGTGAAGGATTTCTTTGAAGTTGCCTCGTTGATGCAGCTTGGCGATTTCGATGAATCGTTGCTTCGCCCCGCTTATGTTTTCACTGATGCAGATCAAGTCGATTTATACAAAAACGGCGCAAAAATCGCTTCGTTTAAGCCAGATAGGCAGCATTTCCCGCATCTTCCGCACCCGCCGTTCAAGATCGATGACTGGATTGGCGATAGTTTCGATGAGCCTGGTTTCAGCAAGAAGCAGACCCAAAAGATCGTAGAGGCAATCAACTACTGCTCTCAATATGGATTCTCGCGCCTGAAGCTGTCTCATAAGCTATACCTCGCCTACATCATGATGACCAAGCATCTCTCCTTCCCCGATGTGCAAGCCCTCTATGGCAAATACACTTCCTCTTGGGGAGGCAAAGGCAGTGAGTGGACTTTCGTCGGATTCAAGAACGGTCAGGAGTTTGCCAGGAAGACCATTGCCACATCCACCGAATTCCATTACGAAGTGCAGCCTTCCGCGAACGTCATCCGCAATGGCGACACCTACGATGCGATTCGCATAGGCGTTTTGAAGAAAGACCAATATGGCACCACTATGCCTTATGCAGATGACGAGATCGAAGTCAAACTGGAGGGTCCCATTGAACTAATGGGTCCAACAAGATGCCATCTTGTCGGCGGTGGAACATCTTTGTTCGTCAGGTCAAAGCCAGTGAAAGAAAAGACGATGACCAAGGTCATCGTCAAAGGTGAATCCGGACAAATCGAAATCGAGATTCAGGTGGAGTAATCACCACTTGTTGTAGACTTTTTCAGCGAATCCAAGCGCGGATTCTATTTCGATACGCTCCTCACCGGCCATGATGTAGCCGCTGAATAAGCCAAACACCTGATGCTGATTGGAGCGCAGAATCAATAGATTCGTATCGGCATGGCGATCCAGAATCGGTTTGAATTCCATCGCGATGTTGTTATCAGGGCTGCGGAAAGTCCAAGGCGACATGAAATCATCGCCACCGCTGCGTTTGATGGGGATGTCCATCCTGATATCTCCGAGTTTGTAGGCTTTGCCGTCGACAAACAGCATGTTCTCACTTGCGGCGCTCGTATCGCCGAATCCATATCCGAGGTTCCAACCGATTACGCGGCCATTTTGTTCGAAAGATGCGCTGGACCAATACCAGGTATTGCGGTAGGTCCAAACGCCCCTGCCCCAATCCAAAACGCCATAGGAGTTTTGGTTGAAGTCATACACCTTGTCGCCGACTTTGGCATAGCCTGCCGCTTTAAGGCAATTGATCTTTTGGTTGTAATAGAAATACGCCTCTTTCTTAAATGGGGTGGCGATGACCATCGTATCGTCGCACGTCGGCTCCAGATAGATATCGCAGCGGAAATCCTTGTCCTTCGCGAAATTGGAATATTGACACACGAGGTGCCTCTTTTCCCCGTCGTGGCGGAACGCGAAGGAGAATCCTTTTCCTTCGAACACCACGTCCCCTTCTTTTGAAGAGGCTGGAAGGCCAAGTTTTCCCATCGGGAAAGCGCCAATCTTGGATACGGTGCGCTCGGTGCGCGTGATGAAATCGAGAACCGAGACAGATACCATCGACATATATCCGTTATCGGCGACCGTTAAAGCAACGCCATAAGAGGAATTGCCGACAAAATAATAATCCCACTCCTTTATGCGCCACTTCTTGGCTTTGATGGCGGAGCGGTCATATGCTTTGACCAATTGATATGCGAAACCAGGTTCTGCGAGGTTGCCTTTTTCATCCAAAAGCGGACCTTCGCTCATCAAATGCTGCTCTTTCATATTGCTCCTCCTAGATGCGAAAACGCATACACGTCCCGCATATTTTACAAAACTATGCCAATGAACAGGCGAATCCTAAGGCAATCTCCAACAAATTCAATTGAGCGCCTTTCTCATGCTCGGTATTGAAGATATTCTGACTCCAGGAATTCTCCTCGAGAACATCTCCGCCGAAGAGCATGTAATACAATTCGAAGCCATAATAATCGGCGACGGCTTGCAAACTGGCCGCTTCCATTTCAACGGCGATGCAGCCATCGTTTCTTCTTTTCTTCGCCTTATCGGCTGTTTCCATGTAAATCGCATCGCAAGTCCAAATCCTGCCGCTGACAGACGCGATCTCTTTGCCTTTAAGATATTCTTCAACCTTAGGGGCATTCTTCATATCTATATAATCGCGCGCGGGCGCGTAATGATACGAGGTGCCTTCATCACGATAGGCTTCTTTTGGAACGATGACCTTTCCTTTGCATAGCGCCTCATCCAGCATCCCGCAGGAGCCGAAGAAGACGAATTTCTTGCATTTGCATTTCCAGGCCACCTCTGTGAAAGATACCGCCGCAGACGAAGAGCCAACAGGCGACATGTAAAGAAGGATCTTTTTGTCCCCCACCATCAAACGATAGATCTTCGTTGATCCGTTGGTTCCGGAAATCTCGTTGGCGATTTCATGGGGATAAGCTTCCAATGCCGCATCGCGCGCTTGATAAGAAAAAGGGACTAAGCAAACTTCGCCTAAGCATTTGCCTTCTCCATATAAGCTTGCTGGGTTCAACAAGGGTTCGCTATTGGGGTCAAAACTATCAATAATCATACACGGGTCTCTTATTTTCGATTATCAAGATGATCGGGCTTCTCGTCCATGGAGATATTTTATGGCTATAATCCAAAGGGGGCAATCACTCTATATAAAGAAAACGCCCCGCATTGCTGCGAGGTGCCCTTTGGTAGTACTTTTTAACGTCAGGAGTCTCCATTCCGACGGGATGAGTGCTTCTTTGCAGTTTACTGCGCGTAAGCTTCCATGTCAGGCGCTTCCGGAAGTTGCCAACCGGATTCCCGAGACACACGCTGTCCTATCCAGCCACGTCCCGAAGCTTTTTGATTTCTGGTCCACCAGGAGGAAGAGCGCTTCTCTTCCTGCGAATGGCTCAGGTTACCCCTCACCATTCCTTTCCAAGCCAGTCGACCGTATCCCATCCGATCGAATCAATGACTTAGCAGCATCCTTTTTGAGGGAGCTACCCTCGCCGGGGCTTAATGCTTGCCGGCTCCAACTTGCGTTGGATTCCTCAGGCTTTCCTTTCCCTTGCGGGAGGGAAGTGGAATGAGGCATGGGAGGCATTTCCAGCGGTCTACCGCACGCCGAGCCTCCTTTGGGCACCTTAGGTTTATGGATTCGCCTAAGTTCTCAAGCGGGTAATGGTCAGCTTTCTGACCATCCCTTCGTTTGACATCCCGCTTTTACCAGTTTCACTTTGGGAGGGGATGACTCCCGGTCGCCTAATCGCCTTGCGGTGATTTCGGCGGCTATCCCGAAGGGCGTTTCCGTTTTGCCGGACGCTTACCTCGAGAAGGAGATACCTTCTGGTCTACCAGGCGCGATCTCCCGCGCCCTGAGTTAACTCTTGCGAGCCAGCCTCAGGTCTCTGCGCTTCTCCTCACGGACCCTCGCAGACCCTCTTTTGATTTCTCGGTATTGCCGAGTGCCAGGTCGGGTATCCTGACCCCTTCGCTTTCGCTTACACTAGGCGAGGTGCCCTGGATTCCAAACTAGGTTTCCCTAGCCCGTTGCTTCCAGAAGCCTCCTTGGTCCGATTCATCGCACGGCAAGGACAGCCGCGGGAAGGATCGCTCCTTCCGCTTCGCCACCTTTCAGATCCCTCATAGACCTTAATCCGAATGGCACCCTTCGTTCTTGGCGTTTACGCCCCGAGGGAGGATTCCTCGTTTGGCCCCGTGGTTGCCTTTAGGGGTCATCGCCAGGTTTCGGCCGCTTTCGAGGCGGTTTAATCACTGGCAAGCGCGCTTTCTGATTTATCAGCGATCGCGATTCGCTCAGGGATGGGTCATGGGAACCCAATCTCCTGATCGGACGACTTCGCCCCACTCTCGCAGGTATCGTCCATCGTTCTTTTCCAAGCTACCTTGACGCCAGAACGCTCGGCGCGCCTCCTATTCCCTCAATGGGAACGTCGACTGGGGAATCAGTCGTCCGACCTGAAGGAACGGCCTTCTGATTCTCCGCCTCATTCATCGGTGTACCGATCGGGAGAGGTGAGGTCCCCGGGAGGTAACGGATAGAAACGTTATCCCCTGTGGCGCGGCCCGTATCGCACGAGGTGGCGGAATCCGCGTCGAGCACCCTCATTCGTCATACCTTGCGGCATGCCAGGCGGGTTGCATTCCCTTGACGTCGACATCGCTTGTGGCGATCCCGGCGAACTCACCATTCCGTGACCCTTGTGGGCCCCGTCCTTGGCGGGTCCCAATATATTGAACTTAAATAGCATGCCTGTCAACACTTTTTTGAAAAATTTTTCGAATATGGTTTTTTATCATTTTTATTCGACCACATCGATACTATTCACTAATCGCATGCTTGTTTTGGCCATTTTTTTCGAAAATTTTTTTGCTTTTTTTGCATCAAAAAAGGCGGTCTGCTTTCGCAAACCACCTTGGGTCTATAAGGTCTTAATCACTCGCCAGAGGGAGTCTCGGGAGCAGCTGCTTCGCCTGCTGCTTCAGCGGCAAGGCGGGCATCTTCCTGGTGACGGACCTCGAGTTCGGCGACGATCTTCTTCTCGGTCTCTTCATCAATCTTGTAGAAACGGTTGATGAGGATGTATGCGGCGGCGAACAAGACGATGATGGTGCCGATGATGATGACGCCGAATAGGATCAACTGCCATCTCTCGATCTTGCCGATTTCATTGGCGATAGAAGCATCCCTGACAGCGGTAGCGGTTTCTTTTGCGGCTTCTGCAGCTTCCGGACTGAGGTTGTTGACGTTTGCTAGGTCAGAATAGTATTGACCTTCAGCGGTACCGATGGCGTTGATGGCAGCGGCTGTGCCAGTCACGGCGAAGACAAGGAATTGAAGCAATCTGTTGAAGCCAGATGCGACCTTAACGTCTAGAGGCCTCCAAGCGAAGCAGATGGATTCTTTCCTCTCGCCGTTCTTCCATTCGCCATAGTCGATGGCATCCTGGAACATAACCAAAATGGTGAGGTAGAAGATGCCGGAAGCGCCGAAGAAGATGACGCTTAGCACATAGAGGATCGACATGGAGCCGCCGAAGACCCATAACATGTTTTCGGCGTTTGGGGTGGCCCAGGCAAGCGGCTTATCGCCGAAGACCGGGAAGGCGGTGAAGAAGAATGCCAGATAAGCGACGGCGGTCACCGCGCCGGCGATGGTGAGGATTTTCTTTTTGGACAGTTTCTTCGCAAGCATCGGGAAGAAGGCCTGAGCCGCGACGGTGCCGATGATGTAGAACGCGGAGATCGCGGTTGCGACCATGCCGCCTTTGCCACCGCCATAGCCATAAACGATGTAGAAGTAGTTCTGGCCGATGCCGGTGAGAATGAAGGAGGCGAAATAGTATAAGAACATAGAGATCGCGCACACGAGGAGCTGTTTGTTCTTCGCGACGACGCGGAAGAGGTCGAGGATGGAGGAATTCTCGGAGACCTCGTCTTGCTTGGCGTCTCTTTGCTTCTCTTTGCAGAGGAAGAAGACGATGAGCTGCGAAGCAAGGAAGAAGGCGGCGATGCCAGAGCCGATGATCGCGTAGATCTGCATCGTCGAAAGTTTGATCAAGCCAGGGAGGAGGAACATCATGATATTCATCATGAAGGTACCAACCGATGCCGCGATGGCGGTATGGGAGGTAAGGGTCGCCCTGGTTTTGGGGTCATTGGTAAGGGCGGGGAGCATCGACCAGTAGCCGATGTCGTTCATGGTGAAGCAGGTATCCCAGAGGATGTACATGACGATCATGAATGCGACATATCCCCAGCCGCGGAGGCCTGGGATAAGCATCGGCATGAGGAACATCAATGCGACGACAATGGCATTGCCAAGGGCGCCCAATGCGATCCATGGGCGGAATTTGCCGGCCTTGAAGTGGCACTTCTCCAAAATGAACCCCATGATCGGGTCGTTGATGCCATCCCACAGAAGGGCGATGAACATCGCGGTTGTGATGACGCCGTATTGTGCGGTGAATGTGGAGGCGTCAGTCGATAGAACACCGGCGGTAAGGGCGAATTGGATCAAGAAGGTACCGACCAATGCATAGCAGGCATCCCTGAAGATGCCGGACCAAGGGAACAGAATCCTGGTCAACACTGGAACCTTATCACCGGTAAATGTGTTGGAATTAGCAGACATGCTATCCTTTCCTTTCTGCGCGTGAAGCGCGTGTCCATGTTTTTGTTCATCGTGCTATGCCTCTCATGGGCAAGGAATAGCCTCCGCGTTGCGGACGTGGGATGGGCCTTATGGGCGGGTGTGGAAAAACCAGCATCAGCCGGTTTGTAAATCTTTTTAGTCGGCGAGGGCGCCTTCGAGCAAAAGCTTCGCCAAGTCCTGAACGGCTTGGGAATAGGTATAGGAGCTCTTCTTGAGGAATTCGCCGGAAAGGAAGGAGCTCATCGCGCCGGAAACGACCTGAATAAGAAGGGCGGGATCGACTCCATCGCGAAGCACCCCTGCCGCTTTTGCCTGATTGAACAAATCCGAGACGACGGACCAATGGACGCTATAGGCGTCGACGAGCTGCTCGTGGAATTCGGGTTCGGCTTGCTTGAGCTCGGCTAGCCTAGTGGTGTCAAGAACCTCTTCGTATGGGGTGACGATGGTCAAAATGCGATAGAGTTTCTCTTTCAGGTCGATGGAATCGTCCTGCTGAATCTCTTTTTGCTTTTCCACGATATAGGAAGATGTGCGCTCGAGGATGATGTCGTAGATAGCGCGCTTGGACGAGAAATACTTATAGATGGTTTTCTTGGAGATATGGATCCTCGCGGTGACCTGATCCAATGTCAGCTTCGGTCCAGAGACATTGAATTCGGCGATGAACGAGTTAACAATCTCTTCTTTGATGTCACGAAATTGTTCCATGGAAACTATAAATCCTTTCTTAGTTCCCAAACATGATAGCACATTAAAATGAGTACGCAACAAATAAATTAGTAAATTAACTATTAAGGCAAAATCGCTCAATAGTAATGGATACTAGACTAAAGCGACGGCTTGGGTTTCGCGCCCAGGATTTTGATGATGCGCAAGGCGATGAAACCGATGAACAAACCGCTCACCGTTGCAGAAACTAAAAGCAATGGCAAATACAGTAGGAGCTCAATGCTTCTTATATAGAT
>CAMORJ010000023.1 GCA_946623775.1 uncultured Bacillota bacterium
CCAGCTCTTCGGCAAAGACATGCTCGTTGCCAATGCCACCGGCTGCTCCTCCATCTACTGCGGCTCGACCCCGCTCACCCCGTTTGTCAATGACAACGGACACGACGGACCCGCTTGGGCGAACTCCCTCTTTGAGGACAATGCCGAATACGGCTTCGGCATGAGGATCGCCACCGACGCCAAACTCATCAAGATCGCGACCGTCTTGAAGGCCGCTCTTGAAGCCGAAGACGTCGAAGCAGAGCTCAAAGCCAAGATCAACGACTACCTCGCCAACGTCAAGAACCGCGACTATATCAAGGCCCTTGTCCCCGAACTCGTCGCGCTTGTCAAAGCCAGCAAGAATCAGGCTGTCAAAGACGTGCTCAACTATGAGCGCGACCTCGTCGACAAGTCCGTTTGGATCATCGGCGGCGACGGCTGGAGCTACGATATCGGCTACGGCGGCGTCGATCACGTCCTCGCCAACGAAGCAGACGTCAACATCCTCGTCCTCGACACCGAAGTCTACTCCAACACCGGCGGCCAGGCCTCCAAGTCCTCGCAGACCGGCTCCATCAACAAATTCACCGCTTCCGGCAAGAAGGAAGCCAAGAAGAACCTCGCCCTCATGGCGATGGCCTATGGCCACGTCTATGTCGCTCAGATCGCCCTTGGCTCCAACCCCGCCAAAGCGATTCAGGCCATCCGCGAAGCCGAATCCTACAACGGACCTTCGCTCATCATCTGCTACTGCCCCTGCGCCGAACAGCACATCAAGGGCGGCTTGGTCAACTCCATCCGCGAAGAGCAGCAAGCCGTTGCCTGCGGCTACTTCACGACCTTCCGTTATGACCCGCGTCTGAAAGCGGAAGGCAAGAGCCCGTTGCAGATCGATTGCCCAGAGCCTGACTTCAGCAAGCTCCGCGACTTCATCATGCAGGAGACCCGCTTCTCGCAGCTCCCGATCGTCAACCCCGAGCACGCAGAAGAACTCCTCACCAAGTGCGAAGTCTATGCCAAGCAGCGCTGGGAAGCGATCAAGAAATTCGGCGAATAAGCCGATGCCCAGTTCAAGGAACGCCACCATCAAAAGTGGCGTTTTTTGATACATGGGTCGACTATTTTTTTGAGAATCTTCCTGTTGGCTCTTTGAGGTTTTGATATATGAATGCCTTGCTGAAGCGGCACGAGCCAACAGGAAGCAGGGGTTCGAAGCAAAAGAAAACGCCTTTGCCATTTCGGGCAAAGGCGAATGTGCCGATTGGTCGGAACGAGGGGATTCGAACCCCTGACCCCTACCACCCCAAGGTAGTGCACTACCAAGCTGTGCTACGTCCCGGCAAGCGATATTATACTCGTCCGGATTATGAATTCCACAATGAGTTTTTTGTGCGCGCGTGCATAAATATAGGCGTTATGCTTTCATGCGCGTGCGAGAATCTTTATAATTCCCTTGCTTATGGATAAAGAAATCAATTCGCGTGACTGGATCATCGTCAAAGGCGCGCGAGAGAATAACCTCAAAAACCTGACGGTGGCCATCCCCAAGGGATCGCTGACCGTTTTGACAGGCCTTTCCGGCTCTGGCAAATCGACTTTGGCCTTCGATACCATCTTCTCCGAGGGGCAAAGGCGATACGTCGAGTCGCTATCATCCTACGCCAGGCAATTCTTGGGAGGGTTCGATAAACCCGACGTCGATTCCATAGAAGGATTGTCCCCTGCGATTTCCATCGACCAGAAATCGACTTCGCACAACCCGCGTTCCACGGTTGGGACCGTGACCGAGATTTACGATTATCTCCGTTTGCTTTATGCGCGCGTTGGGGTGCCGTATTGCCCAAATCACAACGAGCCGATCCACGCCTATTCCCCAGCCGCGATGACGACTGCGATCCTGGAATACGAAGCGGGTTCGAGAATCAGCATCCTCTCTCCCATCGTCCGTCACGAAAAAGGGACCCATGCGGCGACGATCGACAAGCTGAAGAAGCAGGGCTTCACCCGCGTTCGCGTCGATGGGGAGCTTTGCCTGCTGGAGGAAATCCCGGCTTTAGATAAGAACAAGAGGCACGATATCGACATCGTCGTCGACCGCCTCATCATCAAAGAAGGATTGAGGAGCCGCGTCGCCGACGACGTTGAGCTGGCCCTGGACTATAGCCATGGCTATCTCATCATCCTTTCCGACAAAGGAGAGAGGCTATTGTCCCAGCATCATTCCTGCCCGAAGTGCGGATTCTCCGTGCCCCATTTGGAGCCGAGATTATTCTCTTTCAACGCGCCTCAGGGATGCTGCCCGGATTGCCATGGCCTGGGAATCAAGCGAGAAGTATCAATCGATTTGCTTATCCCCGACCCATCCTTATCCATAAACCAAGGGGCAATCCGCTACTTCGCAAATATCGTCAATACCACCAATCTGGAATGGAAGGAGTTCGCCTATCTTTGCAAACTCTATGACATCGACCTCGACAAGCCATGGAACAAGCTCAGCCAAAAGGCTCAGGAAATCATTTTAAAAGGCTCACCCGACGAAGTGTCTTACACATTGACCTCCGTCAATGGGAACAAGATGAACCGCCACGGCCATATCGAAGGCGTCAAAACAAGGATCGAGAGGCTTTATGCCGAAACCCAATCCGATTGGATGAGGGCATACTATGAGACCTTCATGAGGGACACCATGTGCACGACCTGCCATGGCGCAAGGCTCAATGAGTCCGCTTTGTCCGTCAAAGTCGGAGGCCTCAGCATCTTCGAGGCCTGCTCATTGTCCCTCGACCGCTTCTTGGAGTGGGTCAATGAGTTGGAACCGACTTTGAGCGAGACCGAAAAGCAAATCGCCATGATGGTCATCCGCGAAGTCAGGAACCGCACGCAATTCTTGGTGGATGTCGGGCTTGATTACCTAACGCTTTCCCGTTATGCGATGACCCTTTCCGGCGGGGAATCCCAGCGCATTCGCTTGGCCACCCAAATCGGATCCAAACTATCGGGGGTTCTGTATGTCCTTGATGAGCCATCCATCGGCCTTCATCAAAGGGACAACGACAAACTCATCCATACCCTGCGCGAAATGCGCGACCTCGGAAACACCCTCATCGTCGTCGAGCATGACGAAGACACCATGAGGGCCGCGGATTACCTGGTTGATATCGGTCCGGGGGCTGGCGTCCATGGGGGAGAAGTGGTGGCTGCCGGCACTTTGCAGCAGATCATGGACTGCCCCGAATCCATCACGGGGGCATACCTTTCGGGCCGAAAACAGATACCCGTCCCCACTAAACGGAGGAAAGGGAATGGACAATATCTCACTATCAGGGGCGCCTATTGCAACAACCTGAACCATATCGATGTGCGCTTCCCGCTTGGCAAATTGATTCTCGTCACCGGGGTCTCGGGGTCTGGCAAATCGTCTTTGGTCAACGAGACCCTCGTCCGTGCCTTGGAGAAAGAAGTCGAGAAAAAGAAAAACGGCGAACCGATCCTCATGAAGAAAATCGAGGGGCTTGCCAACGTCGATAGGCTTATTTCCATCACTCAGGAGCCGATTGGCCGCACCCCGCGCAGCAACCCCGCTACCTATACGGGCGTTTTCGATGATATCCGCGCCCTTTTCGCCGAGACCGATGAAGCGAGGATCAAGGGATATACCAAAGGAAGGTTCTCCTTCAACGTCCCCGGCGGCCGTTGCGAGAAATGCCAAGGCGCAGGCGTGACGCGCATCCCCATGTCCTTCCTGCCGGACGTATATGTCCGCTGCGACGAATGCGAAGGCAAGCGCTACAACGAAGAGACCCTGCAATGCCTTTACAAAGGCAAAAGCATTTACGACGTTCTTGATATGCGCATTGAGGAAGCGGTGGAATTCTTCTCAGCCCGCCCCAAGATATTGCGCAAAATACAAACGCTTATGGATGTTGGCCTTGGCTATATCAAACTTGGCCAGCCCGCCACCACGCTTTCAGGCGGCGAGGCGCAACGCGTCAAGCTCGCGACCGAATTGCAGAAGAAGCCTACCGGGAAAACGGTGTACGTCCTCGATGAACCGACCACTGGCCTTCATACCGATGACGTCAAGAGGCTTATCGGAATCCTGCAGAAAATCGTCGATCACGGTGACACGGTCATCGTGATCGAACACAACCTTGACGTCATCAAGGTTGCGGATTGGATAATCGATTTGGGCCCGCTTGGCGGGTATCGCGGAGGCAAAATCGTCGCAGAAGGGACCCCAGAGGAAGTCGCGGAGAACCCGAACTCCTTCACGGGGCAATACCTTAAGCCGATGTTGCAAAGAAAGAAAGGCAAGGAATAATATTCCTCTTATATGGGTTACGTATTATTGGTATTTGGCATCTTAGCCTTGGGCGCGGCGGTTTTCTTCACCGTCACCACCTTGCTTTCATATAAGAAAGACCGCCGTCATAAAGCGCTGGATAAGCAGCATCTGCAAAAACTTGGGATCGCGTTGGGCTGCTATTTCGCTTCGGCGATCATGCTTCAGATGAGCATTGCCTTGCTTGCCAATTGGGATCTATCCACCGGCCTTTGGGTTATGGCTGTAGCGGGGGCCGCATTGTTTTTGCCTAGCTTCGCCCTTCTTTGGATTGCGTTCACCCTGCGTTTCAGCAGGCCCGATACCGAGCCAAAGCAGTTGCGGATCATCAAAATATGCCTATATGGGTCCATTCCTTTTGCCATCGGCGCATTCCTTTTGATGGGCGAGGGATTCGCCCAATACCTCAGCTATCCCCTTGTTTCCGGATTCACCATCAACGACACCGGATTCCATTGGGTGACCGCGGCGACGGGCGCAGGAAGCGGATTCCACCTCGCGTGGTATGGCTTATTCATCCTGACCGGATTCATCGTGTCGTATTTCGTCTCCGACCACGAATTCTACAAGATGTACCACAAGCACGGCATTTTGGAGAACTGCCTCTTCGTCGTGTTCGTATTCGGCATTCTCGGCGCCCGCATCTGGTATGTCGTCGGCAACTGGAACGGCGATGCCGCGGGCGGAATCGCGTTCGCCGATGAAGTCGCTGCCGGAAGATGGTATCGAATCTTCGCCGTATGGGAAGGCGGCCTCACCGTTTTGGGTGGCGTCGTCGCCGGCGTCGTCTCCGGCGCGCTTTATCTTAGGCTGCGCAGAAAATACGTCGACATCCGCTTTGCCATGGATGCCGTCATGCCGACGATCCTCATCGCTCAGGCCATCGGCAGATGGGGCAATTTCTTCAATAACGAGGTCTATGGACAGACCGTCGCGATGTCGCCTTGGTGGAACTTCCTGCCCACATGGATCAAGCTCCAAATGAATTTCGACGGCGCGAGCCGCACGTTCTTGGAGCCTGGCATGATGAATGTTCCTCTATTTTTAATCGAGGGCATCTTCAACCTTGTCGGCTTCTTCGTCATAGCGAAAGTGGTGCCCTTAGTCTGGAAGAAAGGGCGCGAGCTCGGCGTGCTGGGCTCGATGTACCTGATTTGGTATGGCGTCGTCCGCATCATCATGGAGCCGATGCGCAACGTCAATTACAACATGGGCACGACCGGTGGATGGAGCGTCTGGAATTCTTTGGCCTACATCATCGCCGGCGTCGTTTTGGTCGTCGTGTTTGAGCTTGTCCCCTATATCCTGCGCAAGAAAAAGCAAACCGAACCTGCCGCTGCGCCTGAACAGCCTGAAGAAGAAAAGCCAGTCGAGGAGCCGCCTCATGACGCCGCTTGATCGCCTTCTGCAAGGAAACAAGCGATACGTGGATGCGAAAAGCGTTTCAAAAGGCTTTAATATTTCGGCCTTACATGATTTAGCCGTCAACGGTCAGCATCCTTTCGCTATTGTCATTGCGTGCTCGGATTCCAGGGTCATCCCGGAAACGATTTTCGATTGCGGATTGGGAGAGCTGTTCGTCATCCGCGTCGCCGGCAATGTGATAGGCGAGGATGAATTGGCATCCATCTATTATGCCTATGAGCACCTTCATTGCCATTTGGTCATGGTGCTCGGACACACGCATTGCGGGGCAATCGCAGCCTCTTTGGGCAGCGAAATCGAAACAGGGGTCGCTCCTTTGGTCGAAAAGATCCATCAGGCAATCGGAGATGAGGCCGATCCTAATAGGGCTTCCGTCATCAATGCAAGGCACGGGGCGAATATCATTCAATCGAAACTCCGCATTCCCGAAAGCGAATGCGTCGCAGCGATTTACGATATCGAGACCGGCCAAGTGGAGCTTGTTTAAGCACATCGCTTGAATGATATTCGCCTGCCCATAAACTAGATTCCTGGAGGGACAGACATGGAAAAAGAATATGATGTTGTCATTATCGGTGCCGGAATAGCCGGAATCACCGCGGGAATCTATTTGCGCCGCTCGTCTTTGAAAGCTGTGATGCTCGATAAAGGCGCTCCGGGCGGGAAGCTTAATAATATCCACAGAATCGATAATTATCCTGCCTGCCCTAGTATTTCTGGGCCGGATTTGGCCGCTCAGCTTTTCAATCAGGCCATGGAACTTGGCGTGAATTACGAATATGCTTCCGTATTTGAAGTCGTCAAGGAAGGCAATCTCTTCAAAACGCGCACCGATGTCGGCGACATCGTCTCGAAAGCCGTTATCGTCGCGACTGGGTCCTCTCCTAAGAAATTAGGCATCCCCGGCGAAAAGGATTATCTAGGCAAAGGTGTCTCTTATTGCGCGACTTGCGACGGAAATTTCTTCAAAGGATTGCCCGTTGCCGTTTACGGATATTTGGATCACGCGGTTGAGGATGCCCTGTATTTGGCGGGCCTATGCAGCAAGGTGCATTTCCTTGCGCCCAAACCGATTCAATCCACCGAAGAGCATCTTGGGCAGCTTAAGGCATTAGAGAATGTTGAAATCGTTTTGGGCGCAACGATGAAGTCCATCGAGGGCGATGATAAGGTCCAAGAAGTGGTATATGAGCTCGGTGGATTTGAAAAGAGGCTACCCGTGCGTGCAATTTTCCCATTGGCGGATGAGAAATCGTCCTCGGAATTCCTTGCGGGTCTCAATCCCGACACGAACAAAGGGTTTTTGATTTGCGATTCCAATATGCAAACCAGCGTTCCGGGCCTATTCGCTTGCGGCGACATCGTCGACAAGCGCCTCCGCCAATTGGTCAATGCCGCGGGAGAAGCCGCGGTGGCGGCAACCGCATCCATTTCCTACGTCCGTTCCGTGTAAGCACCAAAACTTGTTTTGATTGTGGTATAGTGTGGTTAAATGCAAAGCGTCATTCTTTTAAGCGGCGTTTCAGGAGCCGGGAAATCAACCATCCTCCATGCGTTTGAGGAAAAGGGATATCGCATGATCGAGAATATCCCAAATGTTCTTTTGCCTGTCCTTTTCACCGAGATAAAATCCAAGCCGGAATCGTTTGATAAAGTCGTCATCGTCGTGGAGATCCGCCACGCATTGACCGCGATTCGCACGATAAAGAAAATCGAGGACATCAATTTCCGTTCCATCATCCTGGATTGCTCCAAAGAGGAATTGCTCAAGCGCTTCAGACTCACTAGACACGTCCATCCGCTGCAAGCCCGCGGGTTTTCTTTGGAAGAAGGAATTGAGCACGACCGCAAAAATATTGAGGACGTGCGTCCGTTTACCGACATTTATCTCGATACGACCAGGCTGTCCACCAAGGAGCTCCGCCAGTTCGCGATGTACGCTCTCGATGAGACTTTCGAGAATCGCATGGTCGTCACTTTTGCCTCGTTTGGCTACAAATACGGCGTTCCCCAAGACGCCGACATCGTATTCGATTGCCGTTTCTTGCCCAACCCATTTTGGATTGACGAACTTAAGGCGATGACCGGCCTTGACCAGCCCGTCATCGACTATTTGGATTCGCAGAAGGAGTGCGAGCCATATTTCGAGAAGATGTGCGCGTTTTTAGAGCATTACCTCGATGAGTGCCAAAAAGCCGGAAGGAATTACATCGTCATATATACGGGCTGCTCCGGCGGGCAGCACCGTTCCGTCTATTTTGCCGAGAAGCTCAATCGGCGCTTCAGCGAGAAATACCGTTGCATGTTAGCCCATCGTGAACTCGCCCGCTATATTCAGAAAGACTAATAATGGATACGCCTCGCCACTCTTTTGCAATGGAGGTCAAGCTGGAAATCGTTTCCCGCGGCTTTCCCGAAGTAAACGCCAGAGCGTTTTTGAGCGGCTATTGCAAATGCGGGGGATCGCTGAGATTGACCTCCGATGGCGATATCCTGGATTTGTCCACCGACCTTCCGGAAGTCGCGGAATACCTTTCATCCCTTATTCAGAACATCTATGGAATCACGCCCCGTTTTTCTTTTACCCGCGGCTTCGGATTCCGGAAAAACATTCGGCAATACCATGTTTTGATCGATGAGGCAGATTACATATTGACGGATTTGGAGGTGGATTTGCTCACGGCGAAGATCCCGACTCGCATCGTATCTTCCCGTGAGAACTCCGCCGCCTATATCGCGGGATGCTTTCTTTCCTGCGGATCGGTCAACGATCCTTCTTCCAGCAACTACCATCTGGAAATCGCCGTCTCGCAGCAATCTTATGCAAAATGGCTGTCCCATCTGCTCAACAAAGTCTCTTATCGCGCGTTCTCCTTTAAGCTGATTGAACGTAGGCACCAGTACGTGGTTTATCTAAAGCGCAGCGACGAAATCAGCGATTTCATCAAATTCTTAGGAGCGATCGACTCCTGCTTTAAATACGAGGATATCCGCGTCGACCGGGATTTCGCCAACATCGGCAACCGTCTGGCCAATCTTGAAGGCGCGAATCAAAACAAAACCAAAACCGCCTCCCAAAGGCAAATCGAGGAAATCCAGTATTTCGCCTCCCATGGCGGCTTAGAGCGGTTCGACAACCCGAAAATGACATATTTGGCGCGCCTCCGCATGGAAAATCCGGAGGCCAGCCTCGAGCAGCTGTCCAAAATGATGAGCCTGGAATTCGGAGCGACCATCACGAAATCCAATATCAATCACCTATTCCGGAGATTGCGGGAATTGTATGAAAACGAGAGTTCTTCCAAGTAATATCACGAAAAAGAAAGAAGCTGCTTTGATCCGCCAACTCGGGGAATCCATCCGATATCAAAGGAAAATCTGCGGATTGACCCAGCTTGCCGTCGCTTTGGAGGCGGGATTATCGAAAAGCTACCTTTGCGACGTGGAAAAAGGCAGGAGGAACCCTTCTTTCGCCATCATTTGCAGAATCGCGAAAACTTTGGGGGTTGAACCGTCGGACCTGGTGTCCGGCATCAAGGTCACGCCGATTCAAAAATAGTTTCGCGTTATTATTTGCAAGCGTGCGCGCGAAGGATATAATTAAACCGCAATTAACAAGGAGGACATGAGTAAAATGTCAGTTAAAGTTGCAATTAACGGATTCGGACGCATCGGCCGTCTCGCATTCCGCCAGATGTTCGGCGCTGAAGGCTACGAAGTCGTCGCCATCAACGACCTCACCAGCCCCAAGATGCTCGCCAACCTTTTGAAGTATGACACCGCCCAAAAAGGCTACTGCGGCTTCATCGGCGAGAATCTCCACACCGTCGATTCCAAAGAACCCGTCTATGAAGAAGATGGCAAGACCGTCAAGGTCCCTGGCGCCATCATCGTCGATGGCAAAGAGATCACCATCTATGCCAAACCCAAAGCCGAAGAGCTCCCCTGGGGCGAACTCGGCATCGATGTCGTGCTTGAGTGCACCGGCTTCTACACCAGCAAGGAAAAGTCCATGGCTCACATCCGCGCCGGCGCCAAGAAAGTCGTTATCTCCGCTCCTGCCGGAAAAGACCTTCCGACCATCGTCTTCTCCGTCAACGAGAACACCTTGAAGCCCGAGGATCAGGTCATCTCCGCTGCCAGCTGCACCACCAACTGCCTTGCTCCTATGGCCAAGGCCCTCAATGATGCCTTCCCGATTCAGTCCGGCATCATGACCACCGTCCACGCCTACACCGGCGACCAGATGATCCTTGACGGCCCCCACAGGAAAGGCGATCTCCGCCGTGCCCGTGCCGGCGCTGCCAACATCGTCCCGAACTCCACCGGCGCCGCGAAGGCCATCGGCTTGGTCATCCCTGAACTCAATGGCAAACTCATTGGTTCCGCTCAGCGCGTCCCTGTTTTCACTGGCTCCACCACGATTCTTGTCGCGGTCGTCAAGGGCGACGATGTCACTCCTGAGAAGATCAACGAAGCCATGAAGGCCCAGGCCTCTGCCTCCTTCGGATACACCGAAGAGCCCATCGTCTCTTCCGACGTCATCGGCATGCGCTTTGGCTCCCTCTTCGATGCCACCCAGACCATGGTCACCAAGATCGCCGACGGACTCTTCCAGGTCCAGGTCGTCGCTTGGTATGACAATGAGAATTCCTACACTTCTCAGATGGTCCGTACCATCAAATACTTTGCAGAACTCAAGTAATTTCTGATTTGCAAACCCAGGCGCTCCCGCAAGGGGGCGCTTTTGTTATGCAAAAGCGTGTATACACGCCGAAGAAGTGGTAGACTAATCGCATAGCAAGGAGTAACTACAAAAATGCTTACTGTTGAGAATTTACCAAACCTGCAGGGCAAGAAAGTCTACGTTCGCGTCGATTTCAACGTCCCGCACAAGGGAGCGGTCATCTCGGATGACAACCGCATCCGCGCCGCGATCCCGACCATCGCAGCCCTTTTGAAGAAAGGCGCCCGCGTTGTCTTGATGTCGCACCTTGGAAAAGTCGACTGGAAGAAATTCAAGAAAGGCGAGAAGACCAAAGAGGAAATCGATGCCCAGATGGAGAAGAACAACCTCGAAATCGCCGTCGAACCCCTCAAAGCCCACATCTCTGCGGCAATGGGACGCGAAGTCGCTGTCTCTTTCTGCCCAGAAAACCGCGGACCCGCTCTTAAGGCGGCCGTCGAAGCCCTCCGCGATGGCGAAATTCTGCTCGCTCAGAATACCCGCTATCAGGCTGGGGAAGAGAAGAATGACCCTGAGCTCGCAGCCGAATGGGCCTCGCTCGTCGATGTCTTCGTCATGGATGCGTTCGGCTCGGCCCATCGTGCCCACGCCTCCACCGTCGGCGTGCCCTCCATCCTCAAAGAGCAGGGCAAGCTCGTCGCGCTTGGCTACCTCATGATCAAAGAAGTCGAGAACCTTTCCCGCTGCGTCGAAGTCAAGCCTGAGGATCGCCCCTATGTCGCAATCCTCGGCGGACTCAAAGTCTCCGACAAGATCAAAGTCATCGATTCGCTTCTCAAGAAGTGCGATTACATCATCATCGGCGGCGCGATGGCCTACACCTTCAAGAAGGCGCTTGGCGAGTCCATCGGCTCCTCTTATTGCGAAGAAGCTTCCTTGGACTATGCCAAGAAGTGCTTGGAAGAAGCCAAGGGCCGCATCATCCTTCCCGTCGATTCCGTCATCACCGATTCCTTTGAGCCGGTTGAGGGCCGCAAGATCGAAGTCGTTTCCGCCATCCCCGAAGGCTTCGAGGGCGTTGACATCGGCCCGAAGTCCGCTGAGAAGTTCGCCGACATCATCTCCAAAGCAAAGATGATCTTCTGGAATGGCCCGATGGGCGTCTTCGAACAAGAAGAATTCCAAGCCGGCACCAAAGCCGTCTGCGTCGCCATCAAGAACCTCGAAGGCAAAGCCTTCACCGTCTGCGGCGGCGGCGATTCCGCCTCTGCCGTCAAACAATTCGGCTACAAGGATTCCTTCTCCCATGTTTCCACCGGCGGCGGCGCGAGCCTTGAAATGATCGAGAACGATGGCCACCTCCCTGGCGTCGATATTCTTCGCTGAAAGGAAAACAAAATGCGTAAAAAACTATTGCTCGGCAATTGGAAGATGAACAAAACCCCCTCCGAAGCCAAGGCTTTTGCCCAAGGCTGCGGCGAAATGGTTGAGTTCGCCATTGCCCACGGCATCGATGTCGGCGTCGCTCCGACTTACGTTTGCCTCCAAACCGTCGTCGATAATGCCCCGAAAGGGCTCATCATCTCTGCCCAGAACGTCTCTCAGTATGACCATGGCGCCTATACCGGCGAGATCTCGATTCCCATGCTCAAAGAAGTCGGAATCAATTGGGTCATCCTCGGACATTCCGAGCGTCGCACCTACGACAACGAGACCTCTGAGAAGTGCAACGCCAAAATCAAAGCGCTTCTCGAAGCCGATATGGTTCCCGTTTATTGCTGCGGCGAATCCTTAGAAACCTTTGAAGCCGGCGAAACCAAAAAATGGGTTGCCGAGCAGATTCGCGTCGGACTTGACGGACTCACGCCCGAACAAGCGAAGAAAGTCGTCATCGCCTATGAGCCGATTTGGGCCATCGGCACCGGCAAAAACGCCACCAAAGAAATTGCGGAAGACACCATCGGATTCATCCGTCGCACCCTCCGCGAGATGTTTGGATTCGTTTCCGAAGACATCCGCATCCTCTATGGCGGATCCGTCAAACCCAACAACATCGCCGAATACATGGAGGAACCCGATATCGATGGCGCTCTCGTGGGCGGAGCATCGCTTGCCCTCGACTCCTATAAGGGCCTGATCGACGGGCTGGTGGCATAATGGCCTTCGCCTCCTGGAATCAACAGCCAGTCAACGAAAGCACCCTTCTCCATCAAGAGGAAATCCAAAACCCCACAAAGGCATTGGCCAAAACCTTTGGCTATATGGCTATCGGCGTCGGAATCACCGGCGTAGTCGCTGTATTGCTCGGATTCCTGTTCGGCAGGATTCTCGGCACGGCAGATCTTGATACCTTCAATACCGCAGCAGGGGTTTATATCGGAATCCTCATTGCCAGCTTCATCGGCATGTTGATCGATTCAATCGTCATCTCTGCCGTTGTGGCAAGGGGCAGAACATCCGTCTGGCCAGCTTACATCGTCTATACGGTCCTGATGGGCGCGTTCATCTCTGCGTTCTTAGTCATCGGAATTGACTTCTGGACGATGGGGGAAGCGCTCGCCATCGCCATGGTGGCATTTGGGGGAATGTTCTTAATCGGGTATTTCTCCAAGATCAATCTGAATCCGCTGGGATTGGTCGCGATTGGATTGCTGTTCATGGTAATCCTGTTCGGCTCATTCTGGGGAATCATGTTCGCTGCAACTGGCGCCATCGCCGTCTTCGACTTGGTGTTCTCGCTTATTGTTTGCGGATTGTTCATGATCATCGCTGCGGTGGATGCCTATAATATCAAGCGCATCCTCGCTAATGGCGACGCGACCAATAATATCTGCCTCTATTGCGCGTACATCATGTATTGCGACTTCATCGTCATCTTCATCCGCGTGCTCTATATCCTTGCAAAACTGAAGAGCCGCTGATTCATAACGACAACAAGCGTCACATGCCGTGTGACGCTTTTTCTTATATAATAATTGACGATGGATAGCATTTTTGAACGAGAAGAATGGCTGCTCGGAAAAGAAGCGGTAAAGGCATTAATCGATAAGCAGGTCGTTCTTTTTGGCTTAGGAGGAGTCGGAGGAGCTTGCTTTGAGGCTTTGGTTCGTGCGGGAATCGGGACGATTGCGGTGGTGGATGGCGACGCGTTCGCCCCATCGAATCTGAATCGCCAAATCCTGTCGGACCAATCTTCTGTTGGAATGCCGAAAACCGAGGTTGCGCTGAAAAGAGGCCAATCCATTAATCCAAGCATCCGAATTGTCCCGATAAACGAGTTCTATCGCCCTGAAAGCCCGTGCATCGATGACTTTTCAAAATTCGATTATGTGATTGACTGCATCGATGACGTAAAAGCGAAATTGGATATTATCGCAAAAGCGAACGAAGCCGGTGTGCCTATAATCTCGGCGCTTGGCTGCGGCAACAAAATTCATCCAGAATCGTTGCACGTCTCTGATATTTTTAAGACTGACACCGATCCGTTGGCAAGAGTCATCCGCCAAAAGCTAAGAAAAATGGGCATCCGCAAACTGGATGTTGTCTATTCTGACGAAAAACCGATTCAGAATTTGGAAGATCCGACGAGAATCGGGTCGATTTCCTTTGTTCCGCCCGTTGCTGGCTACTTAATGGCCGCACATGCGATTAGGAGAATGCTAAATCTCCAATGAATACGGCTTGGATGGGTCCAGGGTTATTGTTTCCCCATCTATCATCAATTTATTTCCAGTGCCGTTGCCTTTGAACGCATATTTATACCCTGAAACAAGATAAGCAGTCGCCTCTTTTTTATTTTTATAGGCCGCCATATGCCCTGGGTAGAGAACGCTGCCATCCTCCAGCTCAATTTCGACATCCCCCGCGAAATGGATTCTCTTCCATTTGCAAGAGTAAAGCTCGTCCGCCGATTCCACCAAAGACAAAGTGTGGGATGAACTATGGACGTGAAGCAAATACGATGCGGTCTCGGCGGAACTAAATGTGGCGACAATGTCTTTTTGACGCAACGCGAATGAGACGATGGCTTTTGCGATTCTTGCCGACAGCTTTCCGAGGGCGTCTTTATCGAGCGGCTTTCCTTCGATCGTGAGGCGTTTTTCGATAAGGGGTCGCATATTTTCTTCTAAATAAGCGTCGCCGAGCGCCCCTGCGATAAGGTTTTTGACGCCATTGATTCCTTGCAAGGCATCATGGCAGATGTTTTTGATAAACTCAAAAAGCGTCTGATAAGGATCGCCCTGTCCGCCAACAAGACTCCCCAACGCGACCAACCCGGGTTGCAGATTTGTCACGTAGTCATCGCGATCGTGGCTCATGAGCAATACAAAAGCGGGGAGCGATTCGCGCAAAAAGAGGGAAGATGGGACCAAGGAGTTCTCAGGATCGGCAGGGAACTGCTTTTTGCCAAATAAACGTTTGATGATGTCGGCTTTCAATACTTCAAATGCCGGAGGGTCGGCTCGGAAGGTTGACATTTGCCTGTAGTGTGAAAGATACGCCTCGGGCTGTTCGCTGTAGAGCAGCTTATTCGGGTAAAACATATCAACCCCGTAACGGCAGAATCCAAATTCCGGAGGCGCAAGGAGCGGGACGAGGTCATCCGGATCCAATATGTTAAAGATATAGGGGCAAGGATTGGCCGCGGCGCGGGACTTTTCGGCTCCCATTGGGGCCTCAAAGCAATAGGCGAACACTTTATCGAAGCCTTCTTTGCAATAGCATGCGAGCAGGTTCGCCACCGCGCCCCCTCGCGAGAAGCCGGTGACCCAGAGATATTTTTTTCCTTTGATGTCGCTGCAATAATCGCGCAACTCCTTCAGCAACTTGTTCGCTGCGAGCGCGAAACCTTCGTGGTCGCCCTCTCGCCCAAGCAAGAAATTCCCGCCCCATTCGCCGAAATAATTCCCACCCCTGACCGAAGCGGCAACTAGCGTTGTCCGGAATCCCAGCTTGAGCCTCCCGAACACGCATCCAATGGTTCGGGCATGGCAGACAAGAGAATAATCGTGGCTTGGCCTTAAATCTTTGAAACCGCATTTCTCCAAAAATTCAGCTGCGTTGCTCCATGGCTCGCCGCTGTTGGCGCCGAAACCGGAAATGGCCATAGCGGCCGATTGGCGGCATAGCGGCATGCTGAATGCGCATGGGTCATTCTGGAATGGCCCGACATCGAAAATGGCTGTGGCAGGGTAGTCTTTCCCTTCGTATCCGTCCGCGAAGTGATAAGTGATTTTTTTCCTTTTGGAAAACATAACCAAATTATCCGATTTTCGAACGTTGAGAGGAAGAGATACAATAATCTATATCATGAGATTGGCCATCATCTGCCCTATAAAAGACGCCGCATCTACGTTGCCTAGATTATTGAAAAGCTATCTTGCCCAGACGTCTTTTTCTGACTGCGTCGCCTATTTCGTCCTCGATCCGTCCTCGGACGAAACGGAACGAATCCTGTCTGCATTCGCTCGGGACTACCCCGAAAACGTGAAAATCATCCGCTCCGACGGCCTGCAAGGCCCAGGCTTAAATCGCTTTGCGGGCATTCGCGCGAGCGAAGAACCATATATATCCTTTATGGACTCCGATGATGAGCTGATGCCCGAGTACGCAAAAACGATTATCGAAACGTTGGATAAGGGTTTTGACGCCGTCGATTTCTCTTTCTTCATTCAAACGCAAGGCGCCCCCCGCCCATATAGATTGAGGGGGCAACGAAAAGAATTGGACCGATACAAGGCAATCCGATTGCTGCTGAATGACTCGTCCATGCGCGGCTTCCTCTGGTGCAAAGCCTTCCGAAGAGAGATGCTTTTGGGCGATCCGCTTGTTTTGTCCCAGTTTTTATTTGAAGACATGCCTTTGGCTTTCTCAGCCTTTTTGCATTGCAATCGAATCGCGTACCTCAGCGACCCCTTATACGTTTATCGGAAAAGAAGCGGGTCGGCGATGAGGGGAGACAATCGCAATCGCGCTTCGCTCCATCTCGCATCGTTTTTGGCGATGTTCGATTACGCGAAAACAAAGGGCGATGAAACGGCGAAAAGAATCGTTTCCAATTCATACTTAAGGATGAAATTATCCCTGGAGTACGACATCGGATTGGCGAAAAAGGATGGATTGTCAAAGGAAGAAGCCAAGTCAATCTTGGCCAAATTGAAGTCTATCAAGCAAAATCGTAGTTAAAAGAACGAGAATCAATTATCATTAATCCATAACAAAGGAAGGAATACACCTATGGCCAAATATTTTAAGTGCTCGTCATGCCCCAGCCTCGTTGTCAAACTAAACGAAGAAGGGTGCAACCCGTCCTGCTGTGGTAAACCCATGGAGGAAATGAACCCCAACACTGTCGATGCCGCAAAAGAAAAGCATGTGCCTGTCGTAGAAGTAAAAGGAAATACTGTGAATGTCGTCGTCGGCGACGTCATCCACCCAATGATCGAAGCCCATTACATCGTGTATATCGCTTTGGAAACCAATTTCGGCGTCTCCATTCACTACTTGAAGCCCGGCCAAGAGCCTCGTACTGCTTTCGCTTTAGCGGAAGGAGAAATCCCAACGGCCGTTTTGGCATACTGCAATCTCCACGGACTCTGGAAATCCAAGATATAAAATAAGCAACTTCAAATGCTCGGCGCCAGAATGGGTGGGTGTCGAGCTTTTTCTTTTTGACCGCTAAATTATGAGACGCGTGCGCGCTCGCGAGCGCTATAAATTATATGCATCTGCGCGCACATAAAATGCGTGGGTGCGCGCAAAAAAATGTTGACGTGTGTTTTGAAGCGTGTATCATTACGTATTGCAGCCCCCGGATACAGGGTTGCGAAGACCTCAAGAAAAGAAATTCGAAAAAAATAAATTTCCCTCTTGACTAGGTCGTAAAGAAAGAATAAAGTATCCGAGCACGCCCACCAGGGAGACCTGTGCGACGAGAGCCGCGGGCGTCACTGATCTTTGAAAACTAAACAGATAGACAACAAACACTTAACGTCGATTCTTTGAGAATCAAAAAACAAAACCAGATAATTTATTGAACTAGATCAAAATTTTTTCATTGAGAGTTTGATTCTGGCTCAGGATGAACGCTGGCGGCGTGCCTAATACATGCAAGTCGAGCGAGGTA
>CAMORJ010000024.1 GCA_946623775.1 uncultured Bacillota bacterium
GCATTTATTATAAGCCTTTGGCTTAACATGGCGAGAGTACAAAATATCTTTTTTCATCTGAAAAGCATTTTGTGGAAAACTCCATTTCCCTATGATTCAATCGAGGTTATTGCATGTGGAAAAATGTGAAAAAGTCCGATGTGGTGTAATAAATTGTGGATTGTGGAAAAAAGGGATGCTACAATTTCCGCACCGAAAGGAGAGGCTATGAAAGCTGTTGGAGCCGACGATTTCTTCGAAACGCGAAAGATGTCATCGCAATTCGGAAGCGACGAAGCGATGATGATAGATTGCTATCTTCCGATGCTTGGCGGGAATGCTTTTGCATTGCGCGAAGCCCTTCTTTCGCTAGAGGAAGGAGAACTCCTCACCCACGAGAAGATTCTTGGCAAGCTGAGATTGACGTCTGGCGAGTTCTACAATGCGATGGAATCGCTTGAAGCGCTTGGCCTCGTCCGCACCTTCGTTAAGACCGACGGCAAAGTCACTTATTTCGTCTATTGCCTCTATGCCCCTCTTTCTCCTCAGGAATTCTTCGCCGATCCATTGTTCGCGGGAACGCTTCATAAGTACATTGGCGACAAAGAGTTCAGCAAACTCAAAAAGAAATACGCTGCGCCTTCGTTGCCGGAAGGCCTAGAAGAAGCGACCTGCAGTTTCATCAGCGTCTTCATGCCTGATTTCGCCGACCCCGTGTATTTGAATTCGCGCTTTAACGGCAAAGGACACGATACCGCTAAAGTAAGGACGAGCTTTGATCATCGGGCGTTCTTGACCCGCCTAGGCGAACTTGGAATCCCCCAGGATGCTCTGAGCTCCGCCGAAATCGATAAAGTTGAGCGCGTCGCGGCATTGTATCGCCTAAGTTCCGAGACCATCGCCGAATTCGCGGCCGAATGCATAGTCCTGAACAATAGAAAAGGCCAAAGACTGATTTTGGAAGATTTGACGAGGAAAGCCTCGGCCTCCTTGCAATTCCCGTATCTCCATCAGGAAAAGGGCGAGAAGAGCCAAGTGAGCGGAAAATCGCCTTTGGCGGAGAAAATCCGCTTGATGGACAGCGTTTCGCCTGCGCAGTTCCTTTCCTACCTCCAGAATGGCCACCGCCCATCGTCGAGCGATTTGTATCTCGTTCAGCGCCTAAGCGTGGAAATGGGCTTGCCGGATGGAGTCATCAATGCCCTCGTCGATTACGTGCTGCAGCGCAACGACAACATTCTGCCTGCGTCTTTCACGGAGAAAGTCGCAGCCTCCTTGCAACGTAAAGGGGTGAGAACCGCCCGCGATGCGATGGAGTGTTTGAATGCTTCTAAACGAAAAAATAAGCGACCCGTGTATCAAGAAAAGCCAGAAGAAGCACCTTCTGAAACACCTGTTCAGCCCAAACCTCAGGAGAATGAAGTGATCAGCGACGAAGAGTTCGATAAGATGGTCGCATCGCTGTATAATGACTAAAGACCTATGGAGAAAATGCGCTTACCGAAAATAGATATCGGCGACGATATCGCCTCTTTGCAGAAGAAAGCCATCGAGGACCTTCGCAACGACGAAGAAGTCTATCGCGTAATCCACGATGACCTTCATCTTTCAAACTCCCAAGTCAAAGAATCCTTGGCGACGCTTTTGGACTACCAAGACGATGTCCATTATTGCGCGAATTGCCCTGGATACGATCTCTGCGCCAAAACCAATCCCCATTTCGAGATGGGCCTTGAATTGGATGAGGGCTATTTGAAGAGGAACTATTCCCCTTGCCGCGTTGTCAGGAAATTCGAAGAGCTGGAAAAACGCTTCTTTGTTCGCGATTTCCCCGTTGAGTGGAGAGACAAGGATTTCAGAAGCATCGATAAGACCGCGCAAAGGAAGCAAGCCATCATCGAGATGATGAAAATCTGCAGAACGAATTCCGGGGATTGGGTTTATCTCACCGGCAAGAACGGTTCTGGAAAATCCTATATTTTGGCGATGTTCGCCAATACATATTCAGCCCTTCATCCGGGATGCGCCTTTTGCGACACTTCCGCTTTGGTGGACAAACTGAAAGATCTCCAAATCAATTCGAAAAACGAATTCGATGAGAGGTTCAAAGCGCTTTGCTCCTGCCCGTTATTGGTACTTGATGACTTTGGCAACGAATTCAAAACCGATTTCGTTTTCTCCTCCATCCTTTTCCCAATCCTAAACGCTAGGGCGAAAGCTAATCTTCCTACCGCATTCTCGTCCGATTTCTCCCTTATTGAAATCGAAAGCATGTACCGCTTGAAAGTCGGCGCGGCTAGGGCAAGGCAACTGAAAGATCTTATCTTGGCTCGCTGCAAAGTCGAATTCGATGTTACGGGTCTGCCGGTTTATTAAAGCGGCAGCTCAGACAATTTAGAAACAAAGTCAGAAAGGACCCCGTTATTATAAATGGTCCAACTGGCTTTTTTTCTTGCCAATGCAAGAGGGTAGGCGCGATTCAAATTCATCAAAGACGAAGCATCTCTTCCTTCTTGGATGATGCGGTTCCGGCGCAATTCTAAATCGGCATCGATCAAAATAATGGCGTCGCACAAAGCGTCCATTCCGGATTGGAATAGCAATGGGACGTCGATGAGGACCTTTTGATTCTTTCCGACTTGGCGAATGAATTTCTCAGCCTCCTCTATAACCAGAGGGTGAAGAATGCTCTCAAGAACCTTCTTTTTCTTTTTGTCTGCGACTAACTGAGCAATAAACCCGCGGTTAGGCTCGCCGCCGACAAAGGTCTTCCTGCCGAGCGCTTTTTGAATAAGTCTTTTAACGTCTTTTCTAAGATACAATTCTTTGACGCAGGCATCGGCATCGAAAAGCAAATACCCCTTGCCCATGAAGTATTTAGCAGCGGTGGATTTACCTGCGTGAATAGGCCCAGTGATGCCCAAAACGAATGCACGTCCCTCCTGCTTTTGACAAATTGGGCAATATGTTGTGCCCCTTCCGCCTAGAAATTTCTTGCGAAGAGGGAACCCGCAATTGGGGCAAGGGAAGTTTGGCTTCCCATATACCAAAAGCTCATTCTGCATTCTGCCGTTCACGCCTTCTTGGGGATGATAGGAACGAACGGTGGAGCCGCCCTCTTCAATCGCCAAGGAAAGGATGCGCCTGCTGTTGCTCAAGATGGCTTTGCATTGATTCAAATCGATGGATGAAGCGGGGGCGAAGGGAGATATTTTGCAGGCGAAAAGCGTTTCGTCGGCGTAGATATTCCCAATGCCGGATATCAATGTTTGATCCATCAACGCTTGCTTGATGGTGTCTTTTCTTTTCGATAGCCTTTTGAGCAATTCCTCTTCATTCATCTCGAAAGGCTCGGGACCAAGTTCTTCGAATGGGGAGGGCTCGTCTTCTTTTTGAAGCATCATGCGGCCGAACTTTCTTGTATCGTTGTAGTAAAGGGCTTTTCCAGATGCGAAATCAAATTCGCAAAGGTCGAATTTCCTATCCTTTTCTCCGGGGTTCCCTAAGAAGTAGCGGCCTTCCATCCTCAAGTGGGAATAGAGTCTTAACCCATCGCTTAAAACAAAGCACAGCATCTTGCCTTTTCTATCTACGGAAAGTATTTGTTTGCCTACAAGTTTGGACAGAAAATCCTCGGAATCGCCTTCGATTAGTTTTGGGTAGAACAAAGAAACCTTGGCGATGGTCTCGCCTCTGACCGCCTGCTCCAAGGTGGCCCGAACGGTTTCTACTTCAGGCAGTTCCGGCATATCAGTCTTTTGCGTCGTACCAAGAGCTTCCGATGCTGCCTTCGGCGTCCAATTTGACAGGAAGATCGATGCACGTCTCCATTATTTCCTTGATTTTGGGATATACGATTTCAACTTCTTCTTGCGGAACCGCGAAGAGCAATTCGTCGTGAATCTGCAAAACCATCTTGGTCTTGTATTCGCCTTTGCGCAGGAATTCATCGACCTTGATCATGGCGATTTTTATCAAATCGGCAGCGGTGCCTTGGACAGGCGCATTCAAAGCGGCGCGCCTAGCGGCTTCGCGTTTGGTGTAAACGGGGTCGTTGATGTCGCGCAGATACCTTCTTCTTCCGAACATTGTGGTGACATAACCATCGCGTTCGACGTCCTTGATGATGGAAGAGAGGTATTCTCCGATTTCTGGATAGTGGATATAGAAATTGCGGATGATTTCGGCCGCCTCTTTCGGGGAGCATTCGATTTGGTCGGCCAGCCCGAATGGCGTGGTGCCGTAAATGATGGCGAAGTTCACCGCTTTGGCCCTTCTTCTCAATATAGAAGGAACTTCTTGTCCCTCGGGGATCTGGAATATGCGTCTGGCGGTCTCTTCGTGAACGTCGCGGCCCGCGGCGAAGACATCGATGTAGGATTGGCATTTGGAAAGGCTTGCGAGGATTCGCAATTCTATTTGGCCGTAGTCGAGAGACATGATTTTGATATTGCGGTCAGGGTAATAGAACGCTTTGCGGATCAATTTGCCTTCTTCGTCCCTGGTCGAGATGTTCTGCAGGTTGGGGTTGGAAGAAGATAGCCTGCCGGTGGTGGTCTGAGCCTGGTTGAAGCAGGTGTGGATTTTGCCGTCCTCTTTGATGTGGGGAAGCAAACCGTCGATATACGTCCCCACTAATTTGGCGTATTTGCGGTATTCCAAAATCGCCTCGACGATGGGGTGGTAGCCGATTAACTCTTTAAGAGTTTCGACGGAAGTAGAACCATTTTTAGGGGCGGGGAGACCCAGCTTTGTATATAGGATTTCGCCGACTTGCTTTGGGGAAGCGATGTTGAATTTCTGCCCCGCCAAAGCATGGATAGACATTTCGAGGCCATCTCTCTTCTTGCGGAATTCCTCACCGATCTCGGAAAGCATTTTGCCATCCAGCGGGAACCCTTCTTCTTCCATCCTCGTAAGGATTTCCGAAAGCGGGAATTCGATTTCCCAATAAAGCTTTTTCGCCTGCGCGTCCGACAAGGCTTTCAATGCCTTTTGTTTCAAGACAAGGCTATAGAAAGCGATTTTCCCGGTGACTTCGGGATTGCCGACGGCGAATAAGTCGGTAGCGGCAGAGTTTGCGGAGACGTCCGCGCCATAGAAAGCAAACACGGCTTTAGGCGTAGATGCTAAAGAGGAATCGCAGAGATAACCGGCCAAGAGAATGTCAAAGCCGATTCCTTTGACCTGCAGGCCTATCGAGTGAAGCCCGACTTCGGTCATTTTTCGGTCATAGACGTATTTTTTGATGCCTTCGTCTTCGAGAACCGCTTTAAGCCAATCGTCATTTTGGGCATCCTCAGCGGATAAGTAATATATCTTGTTTTTGGTCGCAAGCGCCAAGCCGGCAGGGGTTTCGTCGTGGTAGGCGTCGGTGCTTAAATCGAGCGCCAAACCGATTTCATCGCCGAAGGAAATTCCTTTCAAAGAAGAAACGGTTTCAACTTCAGGACAAGCCATTGCCCCTCCGGATTTTTTCAGTTTTTCCGGCAGGCGGGACAGGTATTGATGGAATTCGTATTTCGCGCAGAACTGACTGAGCTTTTCGAAGTCGTATCCTTCATATTCCAACTCGTCGATGCCAAAAGGCATCTCGGCATCGGTGATGATGGTCGCTAAACGGTAGCAGGCGCGTCCCATTGCTTCGTTGTCGACGATCGCTTGGCCGACTTTGCCTTTGATTTTCCCATTTTTCGCGGCTTCCACGATTGCGTCGAAAGACCCGTATTCCTGAATGAGCTTCAAAGCGGTTTTGTCGCCTACCCCAGGGATTCCGGGAAGGTTATCGGAAGAATCGCCGCGCAAACCCTTGAAATCGATGATCTGCTTTGGCTGGAATCCGAATTTCTCAACCATGCTCGCGGGAGTCATGGTCTCCAAATTCGACATGCCGGATTTTATAAGCTCTACGGTGATATGGTCTTCGATAAGCTGCAAATAGTCTTTGTCGGAGGTGTAAACCGTGACCTCCATTCCTTGCGCCGCGGCTTTTTTCGCGACCGTCCCGCAGATGTCGTCGGCCTCGATGCCGTGCTCTTCATAGCATTTGATTCCCAAGGCCGATAAGAATTCGCGGCTGATCGGGAATTGGAGGCATAGATCTTCAGGCGCCGGCTTGCGGTTTGCTTTGTATTCGCTGAATTCCTCTTTGCGGAATGTTTTGCCATCCGCATCGAATCCCACGAATATTGATTCGCCGCCTTCGAATTGACGAAGGATCTTAAGCATCATGTTCGCGAAGGCAAAAATTGCGTTGGTGGGGGTGCCGTCTTTCGTCCTCATAATGGAAGAGGCGTCTCCATAGGAGGTTGCATAGTAGGCGCGGAAAAGGAGGCTGTTTCCGTCTATGATCACGATTTTCTTTCTGTCCATTGTCTTTTCCTTATAACGGCTTTACGCCTTCGATGATGTAGCTTCCTTCTTTCCGGTAATCCGCCCTGACTTCGATTTCGACCAAAGCGCCTTCTTTAAGAAGCGGGTACGTTTCATCATACACCTTTCCGAACATCGTTCCTTCGGCTTCCGCTTCCTCATCATAGAAGAGGATGAACGCCATTCGGCTTCCCTTTTTGGTTCGGATGGATTTGACTGAGGCGATGATGGCCGCCACATGGATCGGGCCATTGGATTCCGGCAGGGAGGAGATTCGGCTAAGCCCCCTGGACACGATGACGTCGGCTTTTTTCTCAAGCGGGCTTCCCGACACCATCATGCCAAGCGCCTCGCGCTCAGCTTCTAAGTCGAGCAGGCCGTCATCGTTGATATCGCTGATGGAGGGCTTGGGAATGCCCAAATCCAACAGCATCTCACCATCGCCCAATAGCTCTGCATAGTTGATTGCAGGGGTGGAAGATAGCCTTAGCGAGGCGCGGTTGTGGCCCATGTTGTCGAAGCACCCGGCGTCGATAAGGCGAACCAATGACGCGGCATTAAGCCCGTATTGCTTCACCCTGTGGGCGAAATCGAAGATATCCTCAAATGGTTTGACTCTGCGTTCTTCATAGATGCCATAGGCAAGGCTTGATTGGATGCCTTTGATGGCCAAAAGCGAATAGCAAACGCGGTTCCCATAGACGGAGAATCCTGGCTCGGCTTGGTTGATAAGCGGCAAGGCAAAGCCGATTCCGCTCCGCCTCATCTCGGCGATGAGGAGAGGGAATTTCGGATCGCTTGAGGAGGCGGAATCGAGGATCGCGCAATAGAATTCCAAAGGATAGTGGGCTTTAAGATACGCCATCTGGCAGGATAAGACCGCATAGCAGAGGGAGTGGGATTTGTTGAATCCGTAATCGGCGAATTTATAGATTAAGGCATACACCTTCTCGGCGATGTCGTCCCTTACGCCGTTTCGCTTGCAGCCGGATAGGAAGTCCTGCCGCAGCGATTGCAATTTCAAGGCGTCTTTCTTGGAGATGGCGCGCCTGAACAAGTCGGCTTCGCCATAGCTGAACCCCGCCAAAGCGCGGACGATTTGGGTGATTTGCTCCTGATAGACGATGATGCCATAAGTGGGGGAGAGAATCTTTTCCAACTCAGGTGTGATGTAAGCAATTCTCTCTTGGCCGTGCTTGCGTCTAGCGTAACTTGGGATATTGGCCATCGGGCCTGGGCGGTATAACGCCAAAATGGCGACGATATCGCCAAAGCAGGTCGGATTCACTTCCTTGATGGCCCTGTTCATGCCGCCGGATTCCAGTTGGAATAAACCCATCGTCCTCCCGGAGGCGATCAGCTTGATCGCTTCTTCGTCCTCGAAGGGCAGAGAAGCGTAATCCAGATGCACGCCCTTGCTCTTTTCGATCAAGGCGAGGCAATTGTCGATGATGGTGAGGTTTCGCAAACCGAGCAAATCCATCTTCAGGAAGCCTTGTTCCTCCAGATAGTTCATCTCGAATTGGCTGAGGCATCCGTTATATTGCGAATCCGAAATCGGCAGAACGGATGATAGAGGTCTGTTGTTCAGCACGACGCCTGCCGCGTGCATGCCGGCTTGGCGGGGAAGGCCCTCGATTTTCGCGGCGAGGGACACGATCTGCAGATAATAGGGATCGGAATCCACGAGTTCCCGGAAGTGCTTGTTCTGGCGGTAGTTGTCGCGCAGCGAAAGGTTGGAATCCCCGATGGTTTTCGCAATCAAATCGATTTCCCTGGGCTGATATCCATACACCCTGCCGATATCTCGAAGCGACGCCTTCGCGCCGAGGGTTTGCATCGTGATGATGTGGGCGACGTGGTCATAGCCGTATTTCTTTTGGAGGTATGCGACGATTTCGTCTCTTCGGATATCGGCGAAGTCGACGTCGATATCGGGCATGGACTGACGCTCTGGGTTGAGGAAGCGCTCGAACATCAAGTCGTATTTGATGGGATCGGGCGTGACGATGTTCAAGGCGTAGGACACCAAGGAGCCTGCGCCCGAGCCTCTTCCAGGGCCGACGGAGATGCCGACGGACCTGGCGTAATTGACATAGTCCTGAACGATGAGGAAGTAGTCGGCATATCCCATCTTGATGATGACGGATAATTCGTATTCGAGCCTCTGCCTGTATTCTTCTCCGTAGCCTGGGTTCTTTTTCTCCAAGCCTTCATAGGCGAGTTTGCGGAGGTAATCCTCGCTCGACATGCCTTGGTCATTCGGATAAACCAGAATGCCGCCGCGTTTGACGATGAGCTCAAACCGGCATTGCGAGCAGATCCTCTCGCAATTGAAGAGTTCGTCGTCGCGGTAAAACGCTTTGGCCTCTTCGTCGGACAAAAAATAATTGGGGCCTGTAGCGGTTTTCCCTTCTAACTGGGAATCGCTTGCGATCGCTTGGACGATCTCCAATACGATTGCATCGTCTTGCTTCTCGTAAAGCAAGTGGGGGAACGCGACCGTGTCATATGGATATCGGGCGACGAACGAGCGGATGAAATCGGCGAGGCTATGAGCCCCTGAATAATAGGGGATGCCCAGATAAAGCGATTCGAAAAGCGCATTCAGCTTCGCGAGGTATGGCGGGATGTCGTTTTGGGCGTTCGAGTCGAACAGCCGGCGGAATTCGCCTTTCCCGCAGTCGAGGATGGCGATCAAGCCTTTTGTTTTGCCCCTTACGTCATCCGCGGTGATTTTCTGCTTGGACGCCAACGCGTCAAGCGCCATTGCGTTGCGATAGCCTTCTTCGTCTTTGATGAACAAAGTGATGAGGTCGCCATTGACCTCGATGTCGATGCCATATACGGGCAATAGGCCGTTGCTCTTGCAAAGATGGGCGAGGGCAGGAAGGCCCGACATCGTGTTTTTGTCGGTCAGGCAGACATAGCGGAGCCCCCTTTTCTTGGCAAGCCCCACAAAGCGCGGCAAAGTCAAGCCGCTCTGCAGGAAAGAGTAGCCTGAATACACATGTAGGGGAATAAAGGAGACCATCAACAATAATTATACTTATATTTATCTTCTATGGGTCAAATGGGAAACGAGCTTGCTTGAACTTCGCGCCGAGGGTGCCATAATAGTGCCCGTTATGAAATCCAATCTCATCTCCCGCATCGCCAAAAACGGCATCCTCCTCGCCGCATTGTGCGTCATCGGAATGTTCTCCATCCCTTTAGGGGCGAACATCAAAGTCTCCCTCCAATTGCTGGGCGTCATGATCATCTGCTTCCTCGCGGAAGGGGTGGTTGATGCTCTCATAATCACCGGATGCTATCTGGGAATCGGGATGCTTTTGCCGGTCTATGCCGGTTTTTCCGCCGGCATCAGCCCAACCTGGGGCTTTGTCTTGGGCTTCGTCCTCGCCGCGCCGGTCTATTATTTCGTCTCCCGCATCCCCAAACTGCCTCGCGCCTTGACGATGGCGATTGCGGGGGTAGTGGGGACTTTGGTCGTTTATGCTGCGGGCACGATCTTCATGATGCTGTACCTGAATTGGGGGCTCGGAGAGACCCTTCTCGTCGCGGTCGTCCCTTATCTCCCCTTCGACGCAGGGAAGATCGCCTTGGCGATCCTCCTCATCTATGCCCTTCCGAAACTGATCTCCTCCCAAGGGTGCATGGGAAAGAAATAATCTCGTCGGATCAGGGCGCGGCGGCGTCCTTTTTTCATACTTGAGAGAGAAAGATATCCCGTCTTTTAACCATCACTTTTGCTTCCTATATGAAAAACGCATGAAAATCCATGAAAGAATTTCCATGAGCATTTTCATTGCCACGTGCGTGTGCAGTTGTGATAACATGTTACCGATTTTGGGAAAAATTTCCAAACCATATATTGAAAGGCAAAAATAAATGTCCACCAAAGCATTCTACCCAATCGCGGAAATCGGCAAGGGCAAGCCCGGCTTTTCCCGCACCCGCTCCATCATCGAGGCGGCTTTCTACGGCAACAATGTCGTGAAGATCAACTCGCTCAAAGAAGCTTATGAGCTCGCCAAGAATTCTCCTGGCACCATCATCACCGATATGCCGGTGTTCGGCGCGGAGAAGATCGGCCTCGACCGCGACGCGAAAGTGCTTTTGTTCAATGACGGCGCCATCACCGGCCGCTATGCCGCTGCCCGCCGCATCCAAGGCCAGCCCGGCGTCAACGTCGAGCGCCTCGACAAATTGCTCCTCGAAGCGGTCTACAAGACCAGATACAGGAAGCTCTATCACTGCGAAGCCTATGTCGGACTTGACCCCGAATTCATGGTCAAAGCCCACCTTCTCATCCCCGAGGGATTCGAGATGCTCGCCTATAACTGGCTCCTCAACTTCCAGTGGATCAACGACGAATACTACAAGATGTATGCCGCTTCCAAACCCGTCGGCGACGGCAAGGAACCCGATATCTACATCTTCTCCGATCCTGATTGGGAAGGAACCGATCAGACCGATATCTGCGATGGCAAGTGCTTGACCTACTTCGCCACCGAGGCCAACGCCGCCGCTTTGCTCGGCATGCGTTACTTCGGCGAGCACAAGAAGGGCACCCTTACCCTTGCTTGGGCCATGGCCAACCGCAACGGCTATGCCTCCTGCCATGGCGGACAGAAAGAATTCACCCTCGCCGACGGCTCCAAGTTCGTCGCCTCGGTCTATGGTCTTTCCGGCTCCGGCAAATCCACCATCACCCACGCCAAGCACAATGGCAAATACGGCATCAAGGTCCTTCACGACGACGCCTTCATCATCAACGATGAAACCTGCGCTTCCATCGCCCTTGAGCCGACCTATTTCGACAAGACCAACGACTATCCGACCGGCTGCCCCGACAACAAGTTCCTCATCACCGTCCAGAACTGCTCTGCCACCCGTGATGAAGATGGCAACGTCGTCCTAGTCACCGAAGATATCCGCAACGGCAACGGCCGCGCCATCAAATCCAAGCTTTGGTCGCCCAACCGCGTCGACAGGATCGATGCTCCGGTCAACGCCATCTTCTGGATCATGAAAGACCCGACCATCCCGCCGATCGTCAAGCTCAAAGGCGCCGCCCTCGCTTCCGTCATGGGCGCCACCCTCGCCACCAAGCGTTCCACCGCGGAGCGCCTTGCCCCTGGCGTCGACCCCAATGCTTTGGTCGTCGAACCCTACGCCAACCCATTCCGCACCTATCCCCTTGCCAACGACTACAAGAAGTTCAAGCACCTCGTCGCTGAGAAGAACGTCGCCTGCTACATCATCAACACCGGCGACTTCATGGGCAAGAAAGTCACCAAGGAAGTCACCATCGGCGCCATCGAAGCCGTCGTCGACAAGACAGGCGTCTTCAAGCCGTGGGGCCCCTTCTCCGACATCGAGATCATGGAGGTCGATGGCTTCGTCCCGAACCTCAACGATGCCGAATACGTCAAACAGCTCATCGCCCGTATGCAGGACCGCGCAGCCTTCGTCGCTTCGCGTGAGACCGAGAAAGGCGGCTTCGACGCCCTTCCCGAAGATGCTCTCGCCGCGATCGAGAAAGTCGTTGAGGAAGCCAAGAAGCTTGGATAAAAAATGGGAGTCCAAGTCGTTGAGACCGCCCTTCGCGACGGCCACCAGTCATTATTCGCGACTCGCATGACCACCGAAGAGGTGCTCCTTGCCCTCGCTGAACTGGATAAAGTCGGCTACCGCGCCATAGAAATCTGGGGCGGCGCCACTTTCGACGCATGCCTCCGCTTCCTCGATGAGGATCCTTGGGAGAGATTGCGCCTTGCCAAAAAGGTGTGCAAACACACCAAACTTCAAATGCTATTCCGCGGACAGAACATCCTCGGATACCGCCATTACGCCGATGACGTCGTCGAGAAATTCGTCCAGAAGTCATTGGAAAACGGCATCGACATCATCCGTATCTTCGACGCGCTGAACGACATCCGCAACCTCGAATGCGCTGTCCGCGCCACGAAGAAATACGGCGGCGAATGCCAAATCGCCCTTTCCTATACCACCTCGCCAGTCCATACCGTCGAGTATTATGTCGAGCTCGCCAAGAAGGTCGAATCCCTCGGCGCCGACAGCCTCTGCATCAAGGATATGGCGGGCGTCCTCCTTCCTGGTGATGCCTATCGCCTCATCAAGGCTTTGAAGGAGAACACCAAGCTCCCGATCGAATTGCACAGCCACTGCACCGGCGGCCTCTGCGAGATGACCTACCTTAAGGCCATCGAGGCGGGAGTCGATATCGTCGACTGCGCCTTGTCGCCGTTCTCCGGCGGCACCAGCCAGCCCTGCACCGAATCGCTCAACTTCGCCCTCCGCGGCACCCCATACGACCCCAAACTCAACGTCGATATGCTCAACGCTGCCGCATCAAAGATGCAACCAGTGCGTGCGAAATACATCGCCAACGGCTTATTGAACCCGAAGGTCCTTTCGGTCAATGCCAACATCATCAAATACCAGGTCCCGGGCGGAATGCTCTCCAACCTCATCAACCAGCTGAAGCAGCAGGGCGCCTCCGATCGCCTTGACGAGGTTCTCCAAGAGGTTCCTAACGTCAGACGCGATATGGGTTATCCGCCTTTGGTTACCCCGCTTTCCCAGATGGTTGGCACGCAGGCCGTGCTCAACGTCTTGCTCGGCGAGCGTTATAAGAACGTCCCGAAGGAGATCAACGAGTACCTCCACGGCCGCTATGGCGCTGCCCCAGCCCCGGTGGATGAGGAAATCCGCCATAAGATCATCGGCGACGACGAGGTCATCACCTACCGTCCCGCGGATGATCTGAAGCCGGAATTCGAAGGGCTCAAAAAGCAATATAAGAAGATCGCCAAAACCGACGAAGACGTCCTTTCGATCGCTTTGTTCGGCGACGTGGCCATCAAATTCTTGGAAAAACGCATTGCCGACGCTAAGCCGACTCTAATCCAGGTGGAGGCATAACATGCTGACCTATGGAGTTTGGCAAAATATCGATGAACTCAGCATTTTAGACTCCCTTTTGGTGTCGCTGATCGCGATTTTGATCGTCTTCCTGGTCTTGGTCATCATCATTTTGGTGACGTCTGGATTCGAGAAGGCGACGAAGATCGTCATCGAGAAAAGCGCTATCAATCCGCGCAAGGAAAACGCCATCCTGGCCGAAGATTCGGATGCCGTCGCCGCCGTTTTGGCCGCGACCATCGATTTCCACAAAGCCACTGGCAAGAATCCGCGCGTTGTGTCGGTAAAACGAATCGAGGAATAGTATATGAAAGTTTACAAAATCAAAGTCAACGGCAAATCCTACCGCGTTGAGCTTGAAGCGATCGACGAAGTGGCTTCTGCCGCGCCCGCTGCGCCGGCTGCTCCTGCCGCCAAGCCAGCCGAAGCCCCGAAGAAAGCCGAACCTGCTGCCGCGCCCGCTGCCGCTGGCGAAGGACAGCAAGTCCCATCCCCAATCCAAGGCGCGGTCGTCAAAGTCGTCGCCAAGGAAGGAAGCCACGTCAAGAAAGGCGATGTCCTCATCGTCATCGAGGCCATGAAGCTCGAAAACGACGTCGTTTCGCCTTTCGACGGAGAAGTCGTGAAGATCTTGGTCGAAAAAGGACAGACCGTCACTGCCAAAGAGGTTATCGCCCTCATCAAATAAGCAGCCATGGAAAAGTTCTGGGAAACCATAAAAGCCTTCTTCGAGAGTTCCGGCATCGCCGGATTCTTTGCTGATGGCGGATGGCGTAACCTCATCATGATGGCGGTGGCATGCGTATTGCTGTTCCTTGCCATCAAGAAGAAGTTTGAGCCGTATTTATTATTGCCAATCGCATTCGGCATGTTGCTCGTCAACCTGCCAGGCGTTGGCCAAGAGATTTTCAAAAAGACCACGGATGCAGACGGGGTGACCCATTATGAAGGCATCTTCGGATTCCTTTATTATGGCGTCAAGTGGGGCATATATCCCTGCTTGATCTTCCTTTGCATCGGCGCGACGACGGACTTCGGACCGTTGATCGCCAACAAGAAGACGATGCTGCTCGGCGCCGCCGCGCAGATTGGCATCTTCATCACCTTCATAGGCGCTATTGCCATCGGCAAAAACGGCCTAGGATGGACGCAATTCGATGCCAAAATCGCCTCTTCCATCGGCATCATCGGCGGCGCGGATGGTCCGACTGCCATCTTGGTTACCTCCAAGTTGGCACCGGAATACCTATCCTCCATCGCCATCGTCGCTTATTCCTACATGGCCCTCGTCCCGGTCATCCAGCCTCCGATCATCCGGCTGCTAACGACCAAAAAGGAAAGAGCCATCAAAATGGAGACTCCTCGCGAAGTCAGCAAGCGCGAGAAGATCCTCTTCCCCATCATCGTCACCATCGTCACCGTCTTGCTGGTTCCTTCCGCAGGCGCCCTTATCGGCTGCTTGATGCTTGGCAACCTCATCAAGGAATCCGGCGTCGTCCCTCAGATCACCGAGACCTTGTCCAAGACCTTGATGTATATCGTCACCATCCTTCTCGGCGTCTGCGTCGGATGCACGGCTGATGCCGCGACCTTCTTGACCATCGACACCATCCTTATCTTCGTCCTCGGCATCCTTGCCTTCTCCGTCGCCACCGCATGCGGCGTCCTTGGCGGCAAGCTGATGTGCGTCTTGACGAAGGGCAAAGTCAACCCGATGATCGGCGCCGCCGGCGTTTCCGCCGTTCCTATGGCGGCCCGCGTCGTCCACAAAGAAGGGCAGAGGGAAGACCCGACCAACTTCTTGCTCATGCACGCCATGGGACCTAACGTCGCTGGCGTTATCGGCTCTGCCGTTGCAGCGGGCGTATTGTTATTGCTGTTCCTCTGATAATGGAAATCCTCTCCTTCGAATCCATCCCATCCACGAATGATTTTCTGAAGGATAACCATGGCCGCCTAAGCGATTTCACCATCGCTTGGGCGGCTTTTCAATCCAAAGGAAAAGGAAGCCACGGCAGGGGATGGGACAGCAAAGCAGGGGATGGATTGCTTTTCTCGATACTGATCAAAGATAAGCGCGTCATCGCTCAGCCTGGCCTTCCTTTAGTTGCCGGAGCGCTTGTCGGCTCCTACTTAGAAAGCCTAGGCTTCGCTCCCAAGATTAAGTGGCCAAATGATATTTATCTTGGCGCGAAGAAAGTGTGCGGGATTCTGTGCGAAGGGCAGCCTGATGAATATGTCGTGATCGGCATTGGGATCAACGTCAATCAAGACCGTTTTGAAGGCGAATATCGTGCCACGCCCTCATCGCTTTTCTTGGAATCGGGCAGAAAATGGGATATCCAGGCGCTTGCAAAACCCTTGTTTGAGCACCTTGAAAAAGGGTTAAGGAGCCCCAATGCCTCAAGCGACGCCAGGCGCTGGATTTGCGATGGGAGAGACTATCTCCAAGGCAAATCCGTCTTGCTCGCGGGAAGGCAAAAACCGGTCCCCGTTGACCAAATTAGCGAGGACATGTATCTAGAATTGAAGGATGGAACCATCGTTTCATCCAGCGAATTTTCAATCGTGACTTTAAAATAGTACTCGTAAGAGTAAAATACGCAGTATGAAATCCTTGCCCCCTCTTCAGTGGAGTCGTCTGAAGCATCCTCCGATATTGTCATTGCTCATCGCTTCGATTCTGGCGTTTTCGCTTGGCATCGCTTCGTTTATCGATAATATAGCGGAGGTTTATGTGTTCTTCGATCTTTCGCTATTCTCGGGAATCGTGAGGGTCGTTTTCCTGGTCGTTTGCCTGTTCATCAATTTCGGTTGCGGCTTCTTCGGGTTCTATAACGCATTATCGGGCCGCTTCCCGAAATACGTCGAGATCTTCCACTGGATGGAATTCGTCCTCATCTTCACCTCGGTCGCCGATGCTTTGACCGAAATCACGACCATAGGCTTCTTCGATGCCTTCGGCGGCGTTCCGGGCTTTGCCATCGCGATGGCGGAGGTCATCAACCTCATCGCCTATACCATCGCCGCGGAGCTGACCGAGCGAATAGACAAGAAAGCCGCGCTTGAGTCGAAATGACTCTTCTCCGCGAAAGCGGAAACGCATATAATTAGCAGGCTGCCTAGCAGCATATAAACGGTCCATTATCTCAATTGGTTAGAGAGCACGACTTATAATCGTGAGGTTCGGTGTTCAAGCCACCGATGGACCACCAAGCGGAGGCGTACCCAAGCGGCTGAAGGGGTCGGTCTTGAAAACCGATAGAGGGGTTTCGCCCCTGCCAGAGTTCGAATCTCTGCGCCTCCGCCATCAACGACTAATGCGTTCCTGACTTAATTATCAGGAACGTTTTTAGATTTCATTCAAGTTCGACTCGATTCAACCAATGATGCCGTTTGGCTAGACGCCAATCAGATTGCACGTCTGTTTGATGCTCAAAGATCGGCAATCGCCATGCACATTGAAAATGCCCTCCGCACCAGAGAGCTGGATTCCTCAACCTGTTCCGTTTTGGAACAAGTTTGTTTCAAAGATGCTCGATAGGTCTCAAGCAATATTTCCTTCTATAACTTAGGGGTGATTACCATCGTTGGCTATCGCGTTAATTCCAAGCGGGGGAGTCGTTTTTAAAAGTCTAAAAACAAAAAGGATTCCCACTAGGCGATAGCCGAACTACCACGGGTGAATCCGCCATTATGAAACCATAAGCGATTTTAAAAAGCAATGCTTTACGGGAAACCATGGCCTTTTTAAAACAATAGGGGAAAACTATACGAACAAAACTACTGTTTAGAACATTGAAATCGGTTTAAACATGGTCGAATTCGACCAGTTTGAAAGCGAAACTGGAAGAAACTCGCTTGTCATGACGCCTTCAAAGTGGATAAGAGAAACGAACGCGTTCGGTTTTAATCCGCAACGTTTTGCTACGCAATGTGGTTTTTGAGGCACAAACCAGTTATCATTATGAAAATTCTCAAAGAGGGACTTTTATGTCAAAGAAACTTATGATCGTCGGCGGAACCGGATTCCTTGGTTTTTA
>CAMORJ010000025.1 GCA_946623775.1 uncultured Bacillota bacterium
CCAAGTTCTGCAGCGGTCGCGGTAGCGTACACGGTCTTTTCGTGCGTGCTGCCGTTGAAGGTGTAGAGCAACTCGACTTGGATGAGGAAGTAGGCACAGTCTTTGACGTTGCGCTTGACCATGTCGACTTGGGATTTGCCGATGGTGTAGTAGCAGGAGCCGTTGGCGACTTCGAAGGTCGGAGCGGATGCGTACCAGCCGCTGTCGAAGCTGCCGTCCGCGCTTCCGAAGATACCGCCGTTCCTGGCGCTGAATTGAATCAGCAAACGTCCGTCATCATCGGTGATTTCCGGATAGTCGACGACGAGGGAGATGCCGCCTTTGCCATCGGGTTCGAGCCTGGCGTTGGAAGCGATTGGCTTGTTGACGCCGCCCACGACGACGGCCGAGGAGTTGGCTGCGCTATAGAGGGCATCGTAGGACCAGCTCATGTCGTTGTAGACGACGGGATCGTCCATGTAGACCTTCTCGGTCGGATGGCCCCAGTTCAAGCAGAAGCCCTGAGCCAAATCGTTGGAGCAGATGGTGTTCATGAACTCAAGCGGGTTGAGGACGTTGCCGGAGATGGCGCCTTCGGCGAAGTCGAATTCGCCATGGTCCATTCTGGTGTAGCAGTCGGTGTACTGGGTGCCGGCAACCTCGTTATTCCAAACGAGGGAGATGCCGTACTTGGCGCCGACGGCGTTGAAGTTGCCTTCGACATAGCCCTTGATGTAATCGCCGAGGTTGTCGATGGTGTCCTGATAACGCCAGAGGCAGCTGATTTCGTATTCGCTGTCGACTTCGAGGTCGCCTTGCTGATAGCCGTAGCGGATGGCCTGCTCGAAGGCGGCCTGCGCAACGGAGTCGCTGTGGCCGTATTCGTCGGATTCTTCGATGATTTCGGCGAGGACGGATTTGCCTTGCTGGGTGTCGCGATACATCGCTTTTCCGTCAGGATCGAGAGAATAGGCGTCGGATAGGTAGGATAGAGCCGGGTTGCGGCCAGAGAGCCTGGAGAGCTCGGCGCGGTTGATGGAGTAGTAGACGCCATCGAGGAAGTAATCGTTGTGCATGAGCGGCTTGTTGTCCCAATACATGTTCTTGGCATGTTTGTAGACGGTGCCGTTTTCGCCGAAGAAGTATTCCCATTCCTCTTCGGTGGTGGAGTTGATGTTGAGCTTCAAGACGGTCGAGCCCTTGGTGTGGTGGACGGTCGGCTTGTTGTAGTCGTTCTTGATTTCGGAAACAGGGATGGTGACTTCGTCAAGCTGGTTCTGCTTGAAGGCCTGATAGGCAGCCCTGTCGGAGTTCGCGCCTTCGAAGACGACTTCGGTGACACCGTCGAAATGATAGCGGTCGGCATCGTAGTAGAGGTCATTCTTCTTGTAGACGAGCTTGGCGCCGGTCTCCCAGTATTCGGGGATGTAAGCGCCGCAGGAGATGATGTTGTCCAGACCTTTGGTCCAGTCTTTGTCGGGCGAGGTGGCCTGCTTGCCGTAGTTGCCGGCGCCGCCGATGTCATCCAAGAATTCCTGAGGAACAGGGCTTAGAAGGGAGCCGGAAAGGCTGGTACGGGCGGAGTTGACGGTCTTCGCGGTGATGAAGGAGAAGTCGATTGCGCCTTCGGCTTCGTTGATTTTGATGCCGACGCCGAGGTTATCCCAGGTCGCCTGGCTCTTGTTGGAGCTGTAGATGTAATCGAGGACGCCAACGAAGCCAGAGGAGTCGTCGCCGAAGCCGGTCGCACGGGAGAAGTTGTTGTCGAACATCGCCTTGAACGGGGTGATGTAGTCCTGCAATTGGACATCGCGACCGCGATATTTGCTGACCCACCTGGAGGTGTCGGGGACGTTGTATTTGATGCCATCCGCGCCGGTCTTAAGAGGAACCCTCCAGTGCTTGGAGGATTTGACGGTTGGATCGGTTTCGACTTCGAAGTGCTGATCCTCGCCTTCGCCGACTTTCTTAAGCATGATGGGCTCGGCTTGCTTTGCAAGGCCGGCGCCCCATTGGTAGTCGTCCTTGCTCTCGGTCATCTCGACTTCGTAGTAGGTGGCGGAAATCATAGAGGCACGATCGGCGACGTCAGCGCCGGTGGAATCCCAATAGTTGAAGGTTCCGGAGTCGACGGAAGTATAGCCGTGGAAGTAGCTCTTCCAGGCTTCGACCGATTCGTCGATCGGTCCATCGCACATGATGCCGGTGGGGTCGATTTCCGATTCGCCGACGCCAAAGCCATAGTTGGTGATGTAGGTGTCGGATTTCAAGGTGATACGCTCAGAGAACCTCTCATAGGAGGCGTCATCATAGAGCGGGATGCCTGCGAGATGGTTCTTAAGAGCATAGGATTCGAGCGTAGCAAGAATGTCGAGACGAGTCTCATATTCTTCGGTGGTGAAGTCGAATACACCATCGGCTAGCGGTTTGACGAGTCCGGGCTTTGGGTTAACCTGAGGCGCAGGCGGAGTGCTGTAGTCCCCGCCTTGTCCGCTGCTTTTGCCGCTTGGGGTGTCACCGCAAGAAGCAAGCGTCAACAATGATGCGAGGGCAAATGCAAACTTAGCTGTTCTTTTCATAAGTGTCTGCCTTTCATTTCATCCGTCTCATACGAGCACGGTGCTAAATATATAAATATAGGTACAAAAAATTGCAACCCTTTTTGCGCGTATTTGAGAATGATAACGCTTTACCGCCGGCGAAATGATGATGGCCAAATGTTTATATTGACATATCTCGAAATGAAAATTGCCTCTTAGAAAAAGATGCAGGAGCACTGAAGAGGATCCTGACGAAAAGGCAATTCCTTTACCTTATTAATATATAGGAGAAAAACGTCTGAAACGATTCAAAAACCGATACACGTCTCAAGCGGTTTGGATAGATTGATTGAAAATCGCGGCGCAGACAATTCCTGCGATAAGCATGATAGAAGCGATGATGAGGATGGGCCAGAAGAACAGTTTTTTCTTTTGCCTTTTCTCCTGCCTATTGACGGTGAAATCATAAGCGGTGGGGTAACGTTTTTCGCTGCGCCTAGTGAATGATTCCCCCAAACGGTAGAACGCATATTCAACGACATCAAATGTGCCTAAGCGCCTGATGAGGACATAAAGCAAGGCCACGATATAGACCGCCCCAACGACAAAACTCGCATCGCTTGCACCGCGGAAAGTGAGGTCGCGGCGCAAGAAGAAAATAAGGCAGAATCCGCCGATCGCGATAACCGCAGCGATGACGGACAGAATGATCTTTTTGGCGATGGGGGTCAGGTTTTTCATCGGCATAAGTCTATGTGCTTTGGTGGCCAAAGGCAAAGAAAAGGCGAAATTGAGGTAAACGCTTTCGCGCATATATACGCAAATAAAGTATTGACGATTTTCAAATTGAGTGTAGTTTTATACGCAACCGCTATAAAGGAGGTATTTGAATGATTAGAAAAAAGTCACTGTTGCTGGCGATGTCGAGCCTATTGGTGCTATCGATGGCGTCCTGTGGTGGCGATGGTCCTAACACTCCAAGTTCAAATGACTCAGCTGCCGGTTCTTGGGATTTCTCCCGCAACGAAAAGAACGGCAAGTACGTCGACTTGACCCTAGGTCATAGCAGAATTCCCGAAGGAACCAACTTCTACGATGGCTGCGCTCCGACAGTAACCTACGTCGATGGCGATCAAAGGGAAGACTACACGGAAGAAAAGAACAGAATCGTGTTCAGCGTCGTCTCCCGTACCGACGAAAGCATCACATACTCGGCAGGAGATGCGTTGCCCGCTGGTCAGTACTACGCCGAAGCGAAGGCTCCGTCGAAGAGCCGCTTCGACCGCAAGCCGTTCGAAGTCGTCGCAGAAACCGTTGAGCAAGCAAGCGAAGGTCATGGCTATCACACCGTCACGCGTGAGTCTATGGCCGATGCCGCCGTCGGCAAACACGCCGCTCTTGGAGCATTGGGAGATGGAAAGTTCCCGTCTGTGGGCAATCCCAAGCTCATCGTCATCCCAGTCCAATTCACCAACGCCCAATTCCCGGACGCCGCGAAGGCAAGGGAGGTTCTCTACCGCGCCTTCTTCGCTACCAATGAGGAATTAGGCGAGCACGAGTGGGAATCCCTAAGCTCTTACTACCAAAAGTCTTCTTATGGGCTTCTCAACATCCGCGGCATGGAAGGATTCGATATGGGAATCAGCCCTGTCTACACCGCGAACGTCTCCACCGATCAATACGAGCAAGGACAGGCTTCCGCCCATTCGATCATGGCGGATGCGGTCCAGTGGCTGGTTGCCAATCACGGCCTCAACCGCGCCGATTACGACGCGGATGGCGATGGCTATATCGACGGCGTCGAAATGGTTTACATCACCGATAAGCAGCCCCGTTCGTCCGAAGGCGATTCGACCTGGTGGAACTACACCAGCTGCTCGAGCACCTCGCCTAACAAAGCGAATCCGACCCCGCATCGTCTGTTCTGGTCCCGTTACGACTACGTCATGAACGCCTATTACAAAGGCGCCCCTGGCTACGAGAACCAAGACGTCGATGCCCACACCATCATCCACGAAACCGGACACATGATGGGCCTCAACGACTATTACTCCTATGCAAAGGAAGCTGAAAAGAAGGGGCCTGCCGGATGCGTCGACATGATGGACATGAACGTCGGCGACCACAACGCCTACTCCAAGATGATGTACAACTGGGTAGACGCAAAAGTCGTTGATGGATCCAGCAAGAACTTCTCCATCACGCTGAATTCCTACACCGACACCGGCGACTTCTTGGTCCTAAGGGATACCAACGAAGACCCATGGAACGAGACCCCGTATGACGAATACATGATTCTCGAGTACTACACTCCAACCGGCGTCAACGAGAAGGATTCCAAAGGCTATGGCGAATGGCAGTCCACCCAAGAGGGCAAGAACTCCTATGGCCATGGCGGCACCTACGATCGTCCTGGTCTGATGGCCTTCCACGTCGACTCCCGCCTCGGAGCCACTTGGGGAACCTACGATAAGCAGACCATGAGGACCACCCAGACGGGCAGGGGATACGTCGACGAGATCCGCGACGAGCCGGAATACAAGGAAGATGGAACCTACTTCTCCGCTTCCGTTGCCCCGCATCAGAACACCCTCCACTCTGGCGATGGCCGTCAGTCGGTTGACTATGAAACCGGACAAGCCGGCGATTATTGCGAAATCCACGCCATCTTCTCCGGCGCCAACAACGGCCTTGATTCCACCAGCTACTATTCGACATTCGGCGAGCACGTCAACCTGTTTGGTCTAGAAGAGTATGGCCGCAAGCCATCCGACGACCCGACCAAACCCGTCTATGGCGGCTCCACCTTCTCGAGGTACAAGCACCGCGAATGGTTCTTGAAAGACCTCAAATGGGACGACGGCTCCACCTGCACTTGGACTTGGTCCGTCACTGCCCAAACCGACGATACCATTACGCTGCACTTCGTTGATAACAGCGCAATCAAATAAAGAAAGGAAATAAAACAATGAAAGCAAAACGCAATTTGCTGATCGCCATCGCTTCTGTCCTTGCGGCCACCGGCATGGCATCTTGTGGTGAGCAACCCTCTACCACCCCAGCTTCTGGCAGCGCTTCTGTTCCTGGCGATTCTTCTGATTCCAGCATCTCCACCAGCCTCACTTATGCGATGCCTGTCATCTCCCGCGACGCTCCTAAGGAGGTCGCCGTCGGAGAGGAAATCGACCTCGACAAATATGTCACCGTCGACGCCAATGGCGGCTACGAACTCAGCGTCGTCACCGGCGATGTCACCATCAATGGCCACAAGTTCGTCGCCAATGCCCTCGGCACCGTCGAAATCAAGGTCCAATCCGGCACCTACAAGAAGATCTTCGAAACCAAGGCCGTCTCCGCCGAGAAGATCGCCTATGGCAAGATCATCGACACCCTTGCAAACAATTACACCTGCAAAGTCTATGGCAACGACACCTACATGGGTTATGCCATGCACACAGACTACGGATGGCTCGCCGATTATTCTGCGGCCGACTCGACTAGCAAGCCTGAAGGCTTAGCGCTCCTCTCCGACCAGAAGTGGTATTCCTTCAATTACGATGCCGAGACCCAGCAAGCCACTTTCCCGCCTCAGAGCCCTGTCGCGAACGGCGACCTCTACTTCCTCTCGATGGCGTTCACCCTTAATTCCTTGAACTTCGTCGATGCCTATGACGGCAACGGCGATGTGATCTTGGATAGGGTCGGCAATACGACCGTCACCACCGACGTCGGCATCGATCTCCACTATAACCGCAACGACGGAAGCGGAACCTACGCCGCCCTCGTCCTTTCCGGCCTTTCCTTCACCAGCGCCGACTTCGACACGTTCATCGTCTCCATGGATAAAGACGCCGATGGCGATGTCCTCATCTTCGACGGCGCCATCCGCCAAGTCAACGCCGACAAGAGCGTCACCTTCAAAACCGGCAAAACCGCCTATCGCTTCGAAATCTCCAAGATCGGCAAAACCGCTATCCCCAGCGTCCAGGCTTATATCGCTGCCGGAACCATCCCCGAACCGCTAGACATTTCTAAACTCTCCGCCAAGTTCGCTGCCATTAACCAGGCCAAGAACATGACGGTCACCTCCAGCTCTGGCTGGTTTGATGGCAGTGGCAATCCGGTCGCTGCACCGACCGTCGAGAATGGAAGCGTCGAGGATTATGGCTTCTGGGATTACACCTCCGTCGCCAAATTCACCGAGCAGGGCGCTTCTTATGTCAACTCTGGCTCCAATATGCCCGGCGTGTATGAAATCGGCAAGAACCCGGCGGATGAGAACTCTCCGTGGTACGTCTACTCCAAAAACGGCGAAGAAGCGGCCGAGACCATCGAAGTCACCAACGCCTCCTTCGACCTTTGGAATCTGTCTGGCATGCCCGACGTCACCGACGCCAGGCTCAGCAACATGAACGTTCAGGGTGTGAGCGAAGACGCCACTGGTTGGTATCGCGGCTATGATAAGACCGATCTCTATGACGATATCTCTGCTGCCTATTCCGTCGATTTCTCCGATGAAGATAGCGGAAACATCCTCGTCGGCGGATCCGGCAACGCGACTTATAACTATGATGTCATCGTCGGCGCCATCAACGCCCCGGTCGACCTCCGTTACAACATGGATGCGGTCATGGGTGCCAACTACAAGTACTTCGACTTCTCCAACCTCTTCATCTTCGCCAACGGCGACTTCGGATTCGAATTCTCCATCAGGTGGGAGACCAATACCTACTTCTGCGTGTTCTCCAGAATCTCCGACATCGGAACCACCGTGCTTCCTGATGACTTCATGGCGAACGCGGACTTCGAGAACACCACCGTCCCCGATTCCGGCAACTAAGGAATTAAGCGAAACGCTCCTATTTGGCTCGTCCTTGCGACGAGCCTTTCTTTATGCCTTTAAAAGAAAAGGCCAAGCGATGTGCTTGGCCAAGATAATGAAGACGTGTATTACTTTTTGATGTCGCTGATCTCTTCGTCGAATGCCTCTGCAGCCCTTTGGCGGAGCGTCTTCCGAATGAGCTTTGGCTTATTGACGGCACGATTCTTTTTGGTGAGCTTTTTGCTCTCTTCAATCTCCTCAGGAGCCGCAGGAGCGGGAACGACGGGAGAGGGCTGGTTGATCGTGATTTGATTAAATGGAATCTGAACGTTGTTGCGTTTGAAGAGGAGGTAGATGTCACGCTTCATGTCGCGGACGACTTGGAAGCGGTCACCCTCATTGCAATAGGCGAGGAAGAGCAGGCTGACGCCAGCGGCATTGAATCCGTCCACGCCTTTGTAATAGATTCCCTCGGTGATTTGCGGAATGCCCTTGCTGATGGCCTCTAGGTTTGCTCCGATGATGCCTTCAACCCTTTCAACGGATTCGGCATAGTCGATATCCATGGCGACGGTGACCATGGTTGGGAGCCTGGAAACGTTCGTGACGGTTGAGATGGAGGAGTTGGTGATGGATTTGATGTTGCCGCTTGCGTCGATGATCTTGGTGGTCTTCAAGCCGATAGAAGCGACCTTTCCGCGGAACCCATCCACGATGACGGTGTCGCCGACGGAGAAATAATCGTCGAATACGATGAAGACTCCGCTGATGACGTCTTGGATAAGGGTCTGGCAGCCCAAGCCGACGATGAGGGTCAGGATCCCTAAACCCGCCACGACGCTTACGACATTCACGCCCCATAAGGTCAAGATGACGGCAATCGCGACGATGATCGTCACATATTTGACGCACGACTTAATCAGGCTTGCGATTGTTTGGGCTTTGCTGGTGGGCCCTGTGAGCAGGCGGATTATGAAATTTAGGATGAAATAGATGATGAAGGATATGACAATCGTAACGAATGTGCCGATGATGGCGACTGCTTTGTTTTTGACGCCGCCCCAAATATATATGAATCCGTTGGCTACGCCTTCGCCCAGGAGCTTATCGCCGATCGCGTCTCCGAAGATTTGTCTCGAAAAGGCGAACACAAATAAACCAGCGATGGAAATCAGCAGAATCAATATGCCCAGAACGAGGCCGATTTTTGACCTTCTGCTTCTCTCGCTCCATTTTTTGCGCTTTAGCGTTACTTCGATGGCGGGGGCTTTTTTAGGTGGGGTGGCAGGCTCTTCCTGCTCTGGGGTTTGGTGTTGTTCTTGTTCGGACATGTCTCTTTCCTCCTATTCGATCGTGATTGTGTAAATGGATTTCTGATAATCCAGATGATTAGTGACGAAGACTTCCGCCTCAACGATATCGTGGCCTTCGGCGGAGAACTTGCCTTCTTTGACGCCATCACCCTTCATCTCCAGAGTGAAGAATGATTCTTTGGTGACGCCGTCTTTGGCAATTAGCTCGGCAGTGTAAGTCGATAATCCAGAGATCGTAAACGAATACACGACCTCATCGTTTTCAAGCGCAAAGCTCGCTTTTGAAATCTCGGGAGACGCAACGAAGGCATTCGCGATCGAGATGCCTCCAACGCCGCCGGCAATGGTTATGGTTAAAACGCTCGTGATGACGGCCATCGCCTTTTTCGCGCGTTTCCCTGCGGCGTAAGATGTTAGCACTCCATCGTTATTCGGCACATTGATGTTCAGCTCGTCGGAAAGGCCTACATTGTTGTAGGCGTTCTGGTTTGGCGTGCCGACGTTGTCGTATGCGATGTTGTTGTACTGAATGTTCATCGAGGTAAAGGTACTCTAGATTGATTTGGAATTACAAGGCCCTTTCGCATAAAGAGCGAAAGAAATTATAATACCAACAGTATGCAATTATCTTTGATTTTTGATCTAGATGGGACTTTATGGGACTCGTCGGAGCAAGTCGCTGCAGCTTGGAACGAAGTCATCCAGGAATACGCCAAAGGTGCCCCTTTGCTTACAAGGGACGATGTTTTGGCGCAGATGGGGTTGGTGATGGAAGACATTGGTCGGAACATCACTCCCAAAGGATTGCCCAAAGAAAAACAAAGCCAATTCATTTTTGATGCCTTCGCCAGGGAAATCGATTATCTTGCGTTAAAACCAGGAAAACTTTTCGATGATGAGATTGAGGTTCTTAAGACTTTAAAGAAGCAGGGGTTGCGTCTTTTTATCGTGAGCAATTGCCAAAGCGGTTATATAGAAACGTATTTGTCTGCGATTCCGCCTCATCTATTTGAAGGTCATCTTTGCTATGACGACACGAAGAAGCCGAAGTCTTTCACAATCCGTGAATTGATGAGGCGCCATAAAGTTGAACAAGCGATGTATGTAGGCGATACAGCCACGGACGAACAAGCCTGCGTTGAGGCCGGGATTCCTTTTATCCACGCTTCATATGGATTCGGAAAAGCGGTTGCCCCGATGGCGACCATCCAGCGCTTTAAAGAACTGGAAGAAGTGGTAAAAAAGCAACTCCAGGATACACAAGTATTGCATTAATGGGTCGCTTCATTAAAATGAAGAGATAAATTGAGAGAGGATTAAATCCATGGATGAAATTAATCAGGAACTCTTTCAGCCGAAAGGGTATCTCTCCCCAGCTCAAATAGAAATCGCAAAGAACAAGGTCCCCGACCTCATGAACGGTCAAGGCCAAAGCGATTTGATTGCCCTCGTGGATAGTTTTGTTCGCAGCAATGGAACCGCCGATGAGAAATATGAGAAGATCTTTTCGCTTCTTAATGAGGTGAAGGGGATGTGCATGCCGCAAAGCGACTATCCTGAGCGCATAGCCCAAACGATGCCGATGGTTTACGGCTTATTGTTTTACAATTACGCGATTCTTGTCGGTTTAGTGACCGAAGAAGATATTATGGAGATGCAGCGCAAAGCGGCCGAAATGGTTGGCCAAGGCGTGCCTCATCAAGGTATTCCAAAAGCGTAAGGAGGCCAGCATGGCAGATATTCAAGACATTGAAAGCCGCTACAAAAGGAAGAGAGACCAAATCGAGTCCCTTTTCGTTACCGCCGATTCCGAATTCGCCAAAGGCATTAATGCAATAGCGGAAAAACAGGCTTTGACGATTGAGCAGGCCAACGAAGAAGCGGCAAAAACATCCGAGATGGCTGTGAAGATTGTCCGCAGCGGCGCTGCCGCCATCGATCAAAGAGCATGCGATGAGCTTTTGATTGGCTACGAATCTCTAGAAAGGCAGGAGGACTAATCATGGCTGAACATAGCGTCGACGAAGTCAAAGCCCTCCGCGAGGAGATAGCGGAGCTACAGAAGAAGAAAAACGATTTGGAGGCCCTTTTAAGCGACATTTGCAGGCAATTTGATGTTTTGTTATCCGAAAAGCAACGCGATTTGGCAGACGGATCCACTGTCTGGGTCGATGAAGGCAACAAGCGTCTAGAACAATGCGCGAATGAAGAAGTAGCGCTTTTGAAGGAATTCTCGTCTGCCTTGGAGCAGGTTAATGAGTCCCTTGTCGATTTAAAGCGCATTCTACTTCGGAAGAATAGAGAACTGGGCTTGGAGGAACTGGCATGAACGAACAAGATTACGCAATGCTCCTTCAGCGCAAAGAAGAGCTGACACAAGAAATCGCCGCCTTGGACAAGCAATATCGCGAAGTGGCAGGAGAGATGGAAAAGGCTCGCGAAGCCCTTGCCCCGTTTAAAGCCGAACTGCCGAACGCGAAGGCTTCTTTAGCGGCTTTGGCTCAGCAAGTTGATGATTTGAAGAAAGTATTGGATTCCCTTAACAAAATCAAAGCAAGATTGGCGGTCTTCGATTCGTTGGAATCGCAATATAGCTCTTTTGTGAAATCGTTCTTGAATATCATCAAAGTGAATAAGCAATATCAGGCCGAATCGCGCTTCGACGATTCCTTTGAATTGCTTAAACAAACCAGCGAGATGGTGGAGCAATATGACTTCGGGACCGAAGCGAAGGTCTTGCTTATCGCCAAAGAGATCATTGCCCATCAAAGAGCCGATGCTTTTGCAGGCAAGGGTTTGCAAAGAATCGATTCTGGCGAATCTCCTCTATCTGAAAATGAGCAAAACGAATACATGTCCCTCGCGGATTCGCTTCCTTGCGACTTTATTGACCCTGCTGACAAAGCCAAACATCTTTGCCTTTCCAAGCGTTTTGAATTGGCCGCTCTTTCCCTCCGCCAGCAAGTGAGTCTTGAGTGCCTAGACGAAGATATCCTTGCTTACGAAGGATATATCAATGTGCCGGATTTGCATCACGAGGAAGCGGACCTTTATGCCGAGTCGATTCGCTCTTATGCATCCTGCGCTTATGGCGAATTGTTTGCCAAGGCGCTAGCCGATGGCGATGATGAAGCGGCGGTGGCGCTATATCAAAGGCGCCGTCCTTTCCTCGAGCCGCTTCCCGAACTTGTCGCCAACGCGGAGAGCGAAGAGGAACTAAAGAAACTTTTGGTGATTGAGCGTTCCAAGGAAATGGATTCCGCCGAATTCCAGGCGACCATCATCCAGCTTTCCTCATCCAATGACGAGGAGTCTTTGGAGTCTCTGGCATGCATTATGTCGATCGAAGACCTTGAGGCGACTAAGAAAAACATCTTGGTCAAGGCTTTAGAGGGCTGGTCTTTCGATCAAAAGGTGAAGCTTTATGCCTTGACGATTAAGAAGGGGCTTCCGATTGAACAAAGCGAGTCGCTTTATGCCGACTTGCTTGCCACCAAACCTCGCAGGAGTCAGATTGAGAGCACCTATGCGGATTTGGCGTTCCTTCGTTCCTCTTGCCCGGATAAGCTGAAATCGAAATTCGCCGGTCTCATCAAGGGCTTGATCCGCTCTCCCAAGGCGAAGAGGGCAAAGACCAAATCCAAAGACGAAGAATTCCATAAGTTTTTCGGCGAATCCAAATATAACGAGCCCATAGGAAAACCGCTCAAGGCAAAGAAAGCTTACTCTTACTGGTCGGGCGGAAGGCTCTTCTTGTACGTTCTGGCCGTTTTGGTGTTTCCTCTAGCGATAGCGGGGGCAGGCGTGTATTTCATGTTCTTCATGTTCAAAATGCCTGAGCCCGTCTCATATTTCGAATACGGGTTGCCTTTGATTCCAATTCTAATTGGGCTTTGCGTGCATTTGATTCAGCGCTTTGGAAACGATGAGAGGATTCCGACAAACATCTCCAAGATTGCTACGATCCTCTCGATTCCTTTGTTCGGCGTTGCCTTGGCTTACCATTTCTTGCCTGATGCGCTTAGCGTCCTGGAACCATACATCGGGTCGATGATCGTGGCCGGTTTATCTTTGATGCTGCTGCTCGTGGTGCCGTTTAAAGACAAATCCAAAATATGGCGTTTCCTGATTCCGTCTATTTCCGCGGCCATCGGAATAGCGGCAGCCGTCTTCTTTGTGCTCGACAAGTTCTTCTGACCCTTGATTGCTTATCAATGAATGAACGCAGGCGATGACCTGCGTTTTTCATTGTAAGCGGTTTCCATTTTTGATGCCGATAATCGGCTTGTATCTATATAGATAGGAGCATATAGTTAACGGCGGAAACTTTTGGGGGTTAATTATGGAACAGAAACAATTCGATGAATTAATCCGCGACGTCGGAAAAAGGATAAGCGAATGCCTATACACCTTTAGGCGCAGCAACTACGCGATTTTATGCGCGATCAACTCAGAGGAAACCGTCACCATGTCCAAATTGGCTAAACATCTCGATGTGTCCTTGCCGAGGTGCTCTACGTTGATTAAGACGATGGAAGAGAAGGAACTCGTCAAAGTGCTATCCCCGAAAAAGGACAAACGCGTCCGTCTAATCAGCATTACTGAACTAGGGAAGCAGACGCTTCAGAAAAACCGGGAGCGGCTCGCGAATATGTACGATCGCCTACGGGACTACTATGGCGAGGAGGACTTCAACACTCTGTGCAATCTGCTTGCTAAGTCCGAGCACATCTTATCCCTGATTAAGGAGGAAGAACAAAATGCTTAAACTCGATTCAATCACAAAGATCTATCCAGTCCCTGGCAATGATGTCCATGCTTTGAAGGGCGTCAGCATCAATTTCCGCGCAAATGAGTTCGTTGCGATTTTAGGTCCGTCCGGTTGCGGCAAAACGACATTGCTCAACATCGTTGGCGGGCTTGACCATTACACCGATGGCGACCTTATCATCGCGGGCCGTTCCACGAAAGAATTCCATGGGCATGACTGGGACATTTACCGCAACCATGAAATCGGTTTCGTCTTCCAATCCTATAACCTCATCCCGCATCAGAACATCCTCCAGAATGTTGCCTTGGCGCTTACGATCGCAGGCGTTGGCAAAAAGGAAAGGGAAGAAAGGGCCAAGGCGGCTTTGGACAAAGTCGGACTTGAGGGTCTATACAAAAAGATGCCGAATCAGCTCTCCGGCGGGCAATGCCAGAGAGTTGCGATTGCTCGCGCTTTGGTGAATGAGCCTTCTATTCTCCTCGCCGATGAGCCTACTGGCGCATTGGACTCCGTGACCAGCATCCAGATCATGGATTTGATTGCCGAAATCGCGAAGGAAAAATTGGTCATCATGGTCACCCACAATCCTGAGTTGGCTGAAAAATACGCGACCCGTATAGTCAATTTGCATGATGGCGAAGTCATTGGCGACTCCAATCCGTATAGCGCGGAAGAGGAAGCTTTAGAGCGCGTCGAGACACAGGCTCCCGCTAAAAAAGACCAGGCGAAAATGTCTTTGCCGACCGCTTTCAAACTATCCGCCACAAACCTTTGGACCAAGAGAAAGCGCACTGCCTTGGTTGTCATCGCCTCCAGCATCGGCATCGTCGGAACCTCCGCGGTTTTGGCGGTCAGCAACGGCGTCAAAGGCTATATCAACTCCATTCAAGATGATTTCATTTCCGGCAACCCCATCGAGGTCAGCGAATCAGCCTTCGATCTTGCCTCCATCATTTCTTCGCTGTCCGAAGATAGGCAGCGCACCGTCGTCAAAGAAGGCGTCCACGATGGAATGATCGACGTCAAATTCATCATCGAGCAGTTGATTGATCAGGCCAACGCCGCGGAAAGCGCAACCATCACCAATACGTTGACATCCGATTACATGAAGTACATCGACCAGATGCCTTCGGAATACGTATCCGCCATCAGCAAACGCTATGGAATCAACGCGAAGAACAACGTCTATACCGCCGTTACGGTCGATGCGCTTGACGGTGAAGGAAAAGAGACCGAGGAAATCAGGAACTATTCCCTCTCCGCCCTTATCAATGTGTGCGGCGAGATCGTCAAGCAAACCGATTACGGCACCTTCGCTTCCCAAATCGAAGGATATGCCGGAACCTTCTCCCAAATCATTGATTCGGAATCCTATATCTCCAGCCAATACGATTTCGTCGCTGGCCATTATCCGAAGGAAGAGAATGAATTGCTCCTTGTTTTGAATAACGATGGCACTTTGGACGATTTCACTTTGACGGGTCTTGGTTTTTATTCGCAAGCCAATTTCCTTAACGCCATCTATAAATACAATAATGACGAAACGTTCTTCGACCAGAAACGTTGGGATGAACAGCAATCCATTCCTTTCGACGATTTCCTGGGCAAGGAATTTCATTATTATCCCAACAACACCATCTTCAGAAAGCTATCGTCCGACACCATCCCCTTCGAATATCGCCCTGAGATAAAGTCCACCTGGGGAGATGGGTTGGTCCTTAAGGTCGCCGGCATTGCCAAAACCAAAGAAGGAATCAACTACGGCTGCTTAAGCGATGGCGTTTATTACACGGAGAAGTTCACTAGACGCTTCATTGCAGATAATCTAACCTCCGAATTGTATGCTTATCTGGATGGCCGCGAAGATAAGGCTTTATCCTCCAGCGTCATGTATACCGGCGGCGCAGCGGTTGCCAATGGAATCACTTATGATGTCGATATCGTTTATCAAGGCGTCGCACATGAAGCCGTCGTTCCTTTTGGAAGCAGGTCAAGCGGATTGGCATCTTTGATTGGCTCCTTCGTCGGTGGCGGATCTTTGGATGCCGCGACCATTACGGCAAGGCAAAGCGGCGGCGGCGAATTCCCAAGCAACATCAGCTTCTACCCGAAAAATTTCGATTACAAAGACAAAGTCACCGAGTATCTTGGCGAGTGGAATGGCAAAGGCACGTTGACGGTCGACGGTAAACAACTTGCTCCTGAAGAGCGTGACGAGATTAAATATACCGACAATTTGACCATCATCCTCACCATGATTAACTCGATCATCGACATCGTCACCGTCTCGCTCATCATCTTCACTTCGCTGTCCCTTGTGGTTTCGGTTGTCATGATTGCCGTCATCACCTACGTCTCCGTTATGGAGCGCATCAAAGAGATCGGCGTCATCCGCGCGATGGGTGGAAGAAAGACCGACGTCTCCAATCTGTTCAATGCCGAGACGGCCGTCATCGGCTTCCTCTCTGGCGCGTTCGGCGTAGCGGTTACCTATGTCCTTGAGATCATCGTCAACCTGATTATCAAAACGCTGTTTGGCATTTCGATGATTGCGGATTTGGCGCCGCTTACTGCTGGCATCGTTATCTTGGTATCCATCGGTTTGACTGCTTTGTCTGGCTTGATTCCCGCCTCCAGCGCAGCGAGAAAAGATCCGGTCGTCGCTTTGAGAACCGAATAACTTACTTGGCCTCGTTTGGCTTGATCAATGAAAGATTCACATGGCAATAGCCGTGTGGATTTTTCTTTAGATAGTCCTGGTGATAATCCTCGGCAAAATAGAAATTCATGAGGGGCGTGACTTCGATTTTGTGGTCTGAACCAACTTTCGCAGCCAAGAGTTTTGACACGTCCGCCAGCACGCTTTCGTCATCTGAATAAATGCCTGAGCGATATTGATGGCCAACGTCATGCCCTTGCTTATCAATGGAGTAGGGGTCAACGAAACGGAGAAAGTGCTCGATGATTTTATCCAAGGGGAGAATCTCGTCGTCAAAGTCTAACCGCAGCGTTTCGGCGTGGGTCGCCTCTCCCGCTTTGAGCTGTTCATACTTTGGGTTGGCGATATTTCCGTTAGCGTATCCGACGGCGGTGGATATGGTGCCTTTGAGCCTAGAGAAATATTCTTCGACTCCCCAGAAGCAGCCGCCTGCTAAATATATTCTTTTGACCATGTAGACCCTCCCATTTCAACCATTGTTGGGATACAATTATTAAACCATGGCACAAGGTTTTTCTAATAAGAAAATGCTCATTTTAACCCGTAAGGAGTATTTCCCGTTTTTGTATGCCCTGAAAGAGAAAAACCCGGGTTTGAATTTTAAGGCCATGGAGAAGCCTGAATTCCTCGATTTGGCCGTTTATTCATTCGTCAAAGATCCGACTCCTCTGCT
>CAMORJ010000026.1 GCA_946623775.1 uncultured Bacillota bacterium
CTGCAAGGTCATAGGCGGAGACGGTTTGCTTTGTTAATGCGTCGGAACGATATGTGGCCGGTTTTGTCAATTGACACGATGCGAGGACGCAGCCGAATGCCGCAAACAGCAACAATGATTTTGACTTCATAGAACGCCTCCTAAGCGTTAACGCTTCTGGTGGAATGATTGTATTCCAAATGGTGGTGCAAAGCAAAAACGCAAGACGCGGTTTCTGTGGCTTTGCTCGTTTTGTTCACAAAGCAAAGCAAAAGGCGCATAATAGCCGAGATGAAAAAGGGTTTGTTTGCATTGCCGTCGCTTCTCATGCTCGTTCTTTCGTCGTGCGGAGAGGTGACTGTCAATCCGAGCACACAATCTTCGCCCGGATCCACCGAGTCTATTTCCGGTTCTCTTAGCGATGAATCGAGCGTGACTTCGTCCGCGGCCGAATCAACCGCAACAAGCGCTTCGACAGTGCCTCCCGCATCCACAACTACACAAACCACGCCCCCTATCCCGTCTTCCTCGTCGGTAAGGACCTCTTCTGCAACCAGCACGCCCTCCGTTCCATCTGTTTCTTCGACGACTCAGAGCATGCCGCCGATACCTTCTTCCAGCATAAGTAGCGGGGACGTGTATTCATCTTCGGGCTCAAGCACCGGTTCTGGAAGCATGGTTCCAGTTTCGTTTGACGACCCAAAATGGCCAGGGCTTTCCGCCGCGATGTATGGCGAATCGTTCCGCGCCGCGCTTGCCAGCTGCAGCGCAATCAACGGAACCACGACTTCCTACAGCAATTGCTTAAACGTCGGAGCTAAGGCAGCCGCCTATCCGGACGCAAGCTCCGCCACTTTTATCCCTTTCTATCACGACCATACGATGAATGACCTCGCTACGACGGGCCAATGCAACCGCGAGCATACATGGCCGGATTCCCGCGGCGGGGGTTCTATTGAAAACGATCCGTTGATTATTAGACCGACGCTTAACGTGGACAATTCGTCTCGTGGCAATCATTTCTATGGCGACACCGCCAGCAATGAATGGGACCCAGGGCATTATAGCTGCAAGATAAGCGGCTCCGTGGTGTGGCGCGATTACCCAGCCGCCCGTGGTGAATCCGCCCGCGTCATTCTCTATGCCGCGACCAGGTATAAGAGCAAGGGGCTTTCGTTGAGCAACAACCCAAATGACTCCACGAGCGCAAAAACGATGGGAACCCTTAAAACCCTATTGAAATGGAACAGGGAATACGCCCCCTCCGATTTCGAAAAAACGGTTAATGACCGTTATGAGAACATGGGTTATGCAAGGAACCCGTTCGTCGATCATCCCGAATACGCCGAATTCATTTGGAATGACAACGGCTTTAGGACATCTCCTTATGATGGCGGAGGATATGTGCCGCCAATCGTTTCATCGGGCACGAGTTCCGCTTCCGCCTCCTATTCCGCTTCGGCTTCCTCTTCCAGCGGTTTGCCTGTTGGGGGAATCGAAATCACCAATTCGCAATTCCCGTCTTCTTATCCATCCAGCGAGACCGCATATACGATGTCCGGCGTGGATTTGAAGGTGTACAAAGTGGGGAATTTCGAGAGCAGCATCCAAATGAAAAGCGGAGAAGGGTATTTCTACAACACCTCTGCTTTGGAAGAGCAAACGACTTTGACGATAACGATATCCTCCAAATCCGCGGCCGATCCGATCGTCTATTTGGGAACGTCTGCAAATCCATCAAGCGTTGCGACTGGAACCAAGTCCGGCAGCACGTTGACCTTCGATATCTCGGATTCGCCTTATTTCAAAATCAAGGCAGGCTCCAGCGTCACAAGGCTCAGTTCCATCCGAATTGCCTAAGGAAAACTGCGGATTATCCGCGCTTTTGAACACCCTTGGACTTTAATGTCTCTTTTTCTAGAAGGAAAAGAGAGTACAATATCGACATGGCCCTTACTCTCATTGCAAATTCCACCGTGGTGGGAATCATCGTTCTCGTCGCCGTTGTCGCCATAACGGCAGCGGTGTGCATCTACCTGCTTTCCTTGAAAGAGAAGGGCAATAAATAAGACCCATGGCACCCGAACCGACACCTAGAAAAAGAGACGCCCAGAAGAAGAAGCAAAAGACTGGGATTTCCATGACGGAAGCGATGCGCAAACTGCGCTTCCAGACTTTTGCTTTCGTCATCATCGAATTCGCGATCATCGCGGCCGCCTTGGTTTTCTATTTGCTCAAATGGCCGACCATCATCTACGAAAAGATGGAACCCAGGTTCTGGATTTTCGGCGCGGTCTCCATCGCGTTCATCAACATCATCGCCCTATGGATTTCTATGATCCGCATCGGCTCCATCCGCCAAAAGAGCAACCTCGACGCTTCTTCCGTCATCGGCAGCGACGTCCAGGAAGCCTATAATTTCGGCCAAATCGGACTCGTCGTCACCGACGAGAACGACATCGTCATGTGGGCCAACTCCCTGTTTAGGGAGAGGGCGATCGATATCATCGACCAGCAGATTTTCGAGTGGCAGCCCGCCTTAAAGAATTTCCTCGGCGTCAACGTCCCTTCCAACATGGAAGTCAAAATCGAGGTCAATGGACGTTTCTACAACGTCAAATACATCTCCGACGCCCATTTGTTCTTGTTCCGCGACTCCACCGACTACGAATCCATCTTCACCTATAGCCGCGAGCAGGCTTTGGTCATCGGCATCATCATGCTCGACAACTATTCCGATATCGCAGGCAAAACCGAAGACGACAACAACGACTTGGTCTCCAAAGTCAGGCAGGCCATCTTCGAATATTGCAAATACCATGGCGTATTGCTCCGCCGTTACAGGTCTGACTCCTACTTCGTCGTCTGCAACTTCGCAGCCCTTGAGAGAATGCAGAAAGACCAGTTCAAGATCCTTGAAACCGTCCGCGCCTTGGGAAGGGGACAAAACGTCATCCCGACTTTGTCCATCGGCATCGCCCACGACTTCCCCGATGCGATCAAATTGAACGAAATGGCCTCCAACGCGATCGACATCGCCATGTCGCGCGGCGGCGACCAGGCAATCGTCTCCAAATACGGCGAAGACCTTAAGTTCTATGGCGGCAAAACCGCGGCCATCGAGAATACGGGCCGCGTTCAGTTCCGCTCCGTCGCCGACTCCATCATCGGCATCATCCGCGAATCCAGCAACGTCATCGTCTCCGGCCATAAAGACATGGATATGGACGCTTTGGGCGCCTGCCTTGGCGTTATGGCGATCTGCCATTGGCTGCAGAAGCCGTGCCAGATCGTCTTCGACCCCAAACTCACCGAAAAGAAGACCCGTTATGCATTCCAGCGCGCCTTCCCCAAGCAAGAGTTCGAAAAGATGGTCATCACCCCCAAGGAAGCCGAAGAAAAGATACGCCCCTCCACCGTTTTCGTGGTCGTCGACGTCTCCGTGCCTGACCGCATCATGGGGCAGAGGGCCCTTGAGAAGGCATCCAAAACCATTGTCATCGACCATCATCGCCGCGGCGAGGACTTCGTCGAGAACCCCGTCTTGAACTACGTCGACCCATCCGCGTCCTCCGCTTCGGAAATCCTTGCGGAATTCATCCATTACGCGACCGCGAACCCACGCATCGAAATCCCGCAGGCCTATGCGACCATCATGCTCTCCGGCATGTTCCTCGATACCGGCTTCTTCAAGTCCAAAGCCGTCGGCGTGCGTACCTTCGAAGCCGCGGAGATCCTAAAAGAATTCGGCGCGGACAACTCCGTCGCGGACGATTATCTGAAGGACGAATTCGAAGAATACGCCCTCGTCACCAAAATCGTGTCCACCCTGCGCACGCCCTACACAGGCGTCTGCTATTGCGTCTCCGACGACCACGACATCGTCGAGAAAGCGACCCTTGCGAAAGTCGCGAACCAGATCATGTCGCTCAAAGACATTTCCTGCTGTTTCGTCATCGGGCGCGTCAACGAAAACGAAACCGGCATTTCGGCGCGAAGCGATGGCACGGTCAACGTGCAATTGCTCTGCGAGAAGATGGGCGGAGGCGGCCATTTCAATATGGCGGCCGCCAGCTTCCTTTCCACCCCCGTCGCGGGAGTAGAGCACAAATTATTGGACATCCTCGATACATATTTAAGCGAGGCCAGATCGGATATTGGAGGTAGAAGACAATGAAAGTAATCTTGCTGAAAGATGTGAAAAAACTTGGGAAAGCGGGCGAGACCATCGTCGTCGCGGACGGCTATGGCTCGAATTACCTCATCCCCAGGGGGCTTGCCGTTGCCTCTACCGAAGGCAGCCAAAAGCAATTGGCTCGCGACAACGAAGAAGAGGCAAAGCGCCAGAAACAGCTCTTCGAAGAAGCCAAGGTCTTGGCCGAAAAGCTGAAGAGCATCAACGTCGAATTCAAGGTCAAAGTCGGAAAAGACGGCAGGATGTTCGGCGCCATCTCCCCGAAGGAAATCGTGGAAGAGCTCGAAAAGCAGTGGGGCATCAAAGTCGATAAGCGCAAGTTCATCGACAAATACCCTGCGAATGCTTTGGGCTACACCAGGCTTCAAATCGAACTTTATAAAGGCTCCGAAGGACAGGTCATCGGCACCATCAACGTCCACATCGGCGAGGAAAAATAATGCCGTCGGTCATCACTCTTCCATCCAACGTCGAGGCAGAACGCTCCGTTTTGGGCGCGATGCTGATTGCCGAAGAGGCTTCCGAAATCGCTTTGGGCTCGCTTACGGAAGACGATTTTTCCGACGCCGATCCCAGGAACAAGCTTATCTTCCGGGCGATGGTCAAGCTCCACGACAACGCCCGCCCCATCGATCCCCAGACGGTCATCGATGAATTGATTACCCTCAAGCTCGACAAGGCGGTCGGCTCGACCTCGTACATCTTCGATTTGGTCTCGGGCATCATCAATCCGGACAACATCGACCAGTATATCCAGATGGTCCATGAGCAAGCGGTTCTCCGCGAATTGCTTTTGAAAGTCGCCGACATCCAAACCAAATACGCTTCCGGCGTCGCCGACATCGGAACCTTCATCGCGCAGAGCAACGACGCGATTTCCATCATCGCCCAAAAGCGCAACGTCCAAGGCATGCGCTCAGCGCGCGACGTCGCGGAAGAAGTGTCCCGCAACTTGAAGAAGGTCACCGCCGAAAATAGGCGAGGGCTTACTGGAATTGACACCGGATACAAGCAAATCAATAGCTATACCCATGGATGGCACAAAGGCGATTTCATCATCCTTGCGGCCCGTCCATCCGTCGGCAAAACCGCCCTCGGCATGAACTTCGCGTACAACGCGGCCCACATCGCCCGCGTCCCCGTCGCTTTCTTCTCGCTGGAAATGGGCGCGACCCAAATCATGCAAAGGCTTATCGCAAGCCGCTCCTGCGTGACCAACGACAAAATCCAAACCGGCATGCTATCGTCCAACGACAAAGTCAAAATCGCATCCGCCATCGACGAGATCTCCAAGACCGAACTCTATTTCGACGACACCCCGAACTGCCGCCTAGGCGACATCATCTCCAAAGCCACCAGGCTTAAGAACTCCCATCCCGATTTGGGCCTTATCGTCATCGACTACCTCGGTCGCATCCGCTATAGCGACAAGGCCGATCCCAACGCCAGGCAGATGGAAGTCTCCTATGTCTCCGGCGCCTTGAAGACTTTAGCGAGAACCTTAGATGTCCCCGTCATCTGCCTTGCCCAGCTCAACCGCGACGTCGAATCCACCGAATCCAAAATCCCCGCCTTATCGCACCTTCGCGAATCCGGCTCCATCGAGCAAGACGCCGATATCGTCATGCTTATGTACCGCGAAGACTATTACACCGCCCTTGGCCAATCCGTTAAGAAGAAGGGCTGGACCAAAGACAATAAGCAGCCCGAAGAACAGCCTGAAGAGCAACAGCAAAAGCCAAACGACAACGGCGGCATGAGCGATGTCAAAATCCTTGTGGCGAAGAACCGCAATGGCTCCACCGGCAAAGTCACTTTGCTATTCCAGAAAGCCTATTCGCGCTTCGATGAGCCATCGACCGCCTACGAAGAGGCGCAAGCCGCGGCCGAAAGCCGGTTCAACTAATCATGAGAATCCTTTTTGTTGCAAGCGGATCCAAAGGGAACGCGACTTTCATCGATTCCGGGAAGACGCTGCTTCAAATCGACATGGGCATCACCAAGAAACGCTTGGCGGAAGGCGCGAAAGAATTGGGACGTACCCTAGACGACATAGAAGGAGTGCTGATAACCCATGAGCATTCCGATCACATCAAAGGACTGCATTTAATCGCGAATAGAGTCCCGATCTACGCTTCAGAAGGGACGGTCGACGATTATGTCGACTCTTTGATATTCCCCGGGGAAGAGGTCCAGATCGGCGATTTCTTCGTCACGCCATTCAAAGCATCGCACGATGCGATAAACCCGATGAATTTCGTGATTAGGTGTGGGAACGAGCGCCTGGGTTATATCACCGATACGGGAATGATTCTCGACCAAGGGCTAGCGCTTCTAAAGGATTGCGATTATTACCTCATCGAGAGCAACCACGACGTGATGATGGAACAGAAATCACGGCGTCCGAGGATGCTTATCAAACGCGTCCTCGGTGATTTTGGGCATCTTTCCAACGTCGACAGCGCGAACTATGCCTGCGAGTTGTTGGGTCCGCATACGAAGGCCTTTTATTTGGGCCATCTATCGGATGACTGTAATACCGCCCAAGTGGCACTAGAAACCTATAGCAGGGTTTTCGATGTGAACAGAGTCGACATCTCCAGATTCGAAATTCGATGCACGTCTCAACTAAAAACGGTAAGAGGGGGCTCTTGGGAATGAAAATCACCATCTATTGCATCGGCAAATTGAAAGAGTCTTATTGGCTTGATGCCGAGAAAGAATATGCGAAGAGGCTAAAAGCCTACGTGGATTTGGAAATCGTCGAGATGCCTGATTTGCCTACTCCTGCGAATGCCTCTGAGGCCGAAGAAGAGGAAATTCGGCAAAAAGAGTGCGGACGTGTATTGAATAAGCTAAAGCCAAGCGACTATTTGATTGCCTTGGACCTCGGCAAAAAAGAATATGATTCGCCTTCATTTGCCTCGTTGCTTGAAAAAGATTTGGAACGCGGCGGAGCGTCGCTTTCTTTTGTCATCGGCGGATCGCTAGGGCTATCCAAAGAAATAAAAATGCGGGCCAATGAGTCCGTGAGCTTCAGTCCGATGACCTTTCCTCACCAATTGGCCCGCATTATGCTTTTGGAGCAGCTATATCGCTCGTTCCGTATACTGCGTCACGAACCATACCATAAATAAGCATTAGTCGATTAATCCGAAGTGCTTGCACGCATAGGCCCAACCATCGTCATCGATGTCTTTGGTGACGAAGTCTGCATGCTTTTTTGCTTCGGGATGGGCGGCGCCCATGGCGACGGAGGTGCCGGTGAATTGAAGCATCTCCACGTCATTCAATGCGTCGCCTAGGCTCATCGCGTCTCCCGGCTCATAGCCATAATATTCAAGGACCGACATGATGCCTTTGGCTTTATCGGAGTCTTTGAGCATGATGTCGACGGCGTATTCGTCCCACCTTGCGGATTTGCAATCGCCAAGGTGCGGAAGGAACAAACTTTCTTCAAAATCGTCGCAAAACGCGATCATTTGATACACAGTTCTATCGTAATGGTCGGGGAAGGTGCGGGGTTGCGGGAAACGGGTGCCATACTTTTCGTGGGCGGAGATGACCCTCTCATCGATCATATTGATGTGGCCTTCATTCTCTTCGATGAGGGTCAATCCAAAACGCAGCCTCTTGGCGAAGAGAATCATCTTGTCGACGACTTCGGATGGGATCGGATAACGGTAGATGACGTTGCCGTCGATAATGGCGTTGGAGCCATTCATGGTGATAAGGCCATCGGGCTTAACGTAATTTAGGACCCCGCTTTTGCGGATCAAGTAGTAGTTGCGGCCAGAGCATAGGAAAACCTTGATGCCTTTCCGCTGCATCTCCTCGATTGCCTTGACGGTGGAAGGCGGCACGCGGTTGGTCACATGCGAAAACAAGGTGCCGTCAATGTCGGAGAAGACGATTTTTACTTTCCCTAAGCGATTATCGATGTCCATATCCTTTTCAATATTTTACATGTGCGAGTAAAATATTTGCCGAATATATTATGCGTTACGAAGAATTTGACAAGTACATTCCGTACACTGACCCGGAAAATAAATTGGTTCACGCCTACAAAGACGAGCAAGGAAACACCTTCTATGTCGAGCCTGGCTTCTATAGCGGGCTCCAAGGCTTCAAGGAAAAGCGCCTGGAACGTTATCAGGAAATCCTCGATGCGATAGACGAAGTCATCAAGAAGGAGCACAAAGTCATCTTCACGGCCGACTTCGAGAATCCATGGATCACCCGGGACGGCTTCATCTACCGCGAGATCCTAGACATCACCGACCCGCTTAAGATCTTCGTGGAAGACAAATCCCGCGGCTCCGACTACGGCGATTAAACGATAAAGAAAACCTCCGATTGCTCGGAGGCCTTTTCGTTATCCTAAATGGGCCCTTAGATGGTTGTTTTGCATAGGACATAGCAATCGGTTAAATCGCTTACCCTAAATGCAGAGGCGCCGTTTTCGTATTCGATGGGCTCTTCGTTGTGAATGCCCTGAACGGTGATGAAGCCGGACATGTCATTGCCTTCATAATACTTTTCGGGGTGCGCGGAATAGCCTTCTAGGCGGAAGGAGCGGTCATTGCCATCGACATAGACGTATCCTACGCCAAGAGGATAATTGCCGGTTGTGCCAACCTCGGTATTGAAGGTTGCGACGCGCCCGGAAACGGTGACCTTGGTGGCGCTTTGAACGGTGTTGCGGTCATTGATTTGGGAGAATTGATCCAGTTTTTCCTCATATCCGTTCCCGGTTTTTTGACCGGTCAGATAAAGGTTGAAAAGAGGATCGCCGGCGACATCGGAAGCCGTATCTTCGTGATTGATGTTATAAAGGGAGAAGATGACGTTCTTGTTGGGGTCATTGATGACGCCATGTGCCATCAAATAATCGCCGAAGCTCATCTTGGTTTCTAGGTTGGGCAGGATGTTGTGCGCATATTTGATCTTCATCATCTCGAAGTCCGCATAAGCGACGGATTTCTGGGCGATGGCGCTGAGCTGGATTTCCTTCCCGTCGAAATAGACGTGCGTGCTGCCTTCCGTCTCCTTGTATTTGGGGTCGTTCTCGTTTTGGCACCAACGGTCCTTGTCATCGTCGTATTCGCGCCCGTTTTGGGTATAGAATTCGGCGACGAGCTCGAGTTCATGGTTTTCGAATTCGACATAGGAATCGATATCATAGGAGAAGAATTTGGCGCCTTTGTTGGGCTGTCTCCTTCCTTCTAGGGTGAGCCCCTTGACGATGTTTTTCTCGATGAGGTTGAAGCGGTCCTCGTATAGGTTGGTCCCAGAGAACATGCGCGCCATATCGTTGATGGAGGCGGCGCTGTAATAGACCCTGGCCATCTTGGCGACGAGCCCGGTGATTTCGTCTTCCGTCTCAAAGCCGAAGTTATAGACCGCGGAAAGGAGGGAATGGTAGACGTCGATCGTATTCATGTTGGATGCGTCTAAGCCGTCTAGGGTAAGCCCTGTCAACGCCTCGCCGAAATTGATGAAGGCATTGAAATATGCCTGGATGGAGTCGAAATCCTTGAAATAGCTTCTGGCGGCCTCAAGGCGAAGGTGGGTGATGATGTCTTTGGCCAAATCCGAATCGACCCCTTTGTCCAGCAGGTCGGTTAGGATATCCAAATCGATGAAGTTATAGGCGGAGCCGCCGAGGGAGTTTAGCTTCGCGAAGGATTTTTCCGGCAGCGGGACAAAGACGGTTTTGTCTTTTTTGACCTTATGTCCCGCATAGTCGTAATCGATGCCGGGACGAGGCAAGGTGATGTTGCCGTCCTCTCCATAATGAAGGGTGAGGAAAATGCCGTTGCTGGCGTAGCATTTATCGATGAATTCGCCGAAATAATGGACATAGGATGCCATGAAGTCGTTGCATTTGTTCTGAAGGGGGACGTATTGCGCCGATACGAAATGGTCCCAGTTGCTTTTCGCGGCCTGGAAGAAGGTCAACGAATTGGAGAAGCGCGTTCTCACTTCGGCATCGGATACGGCGTTTAGGATTTCGTTCGTCGCGCTTTGCAGGTTATGGGAAAGCGAATTGATGCGGTCGACGAGGTTGATCTCCATGTTGGCGACCTGCTCGGATATCTGGTCGAGCTTCTTTTGGATGTTCTCCAACGCGTTGATGATGCGGACGTTAGAGCTGAGGAAGCCCTCCCCCTCGCTGAAGCCCAGCATCAGCATGACGCTGCCGCCGAGGTTTTGCAAAGAGTCGGTGCTGATGGAGGAGTAGTTCTTGGTGAAAAGGGCCGACCCTATGATGGCCGCGCTAGAAAGGGCGCGGATCGCGTTTTGGCGGAAAGCGGCCTCGTCTTCTTCCCTTTGGCGAAGCGCCTCTTCGCGCGTGCTGCGAATGGAAGATATGACATCCGCGTTGATTTCCTCGATCGACATGCCATCAAAAGGCGTGTTGTAGGTCAGCGTATCCTCCAACGTGAAGGGGCTTCCGTCATATTGCCCTCCGGTTTGGGATGAAGTTTGGGATGATTCACCTTCGCCGTCCTTATAGGCGAAATCCGCTCCTTTATTAGAAATAGGGAGGCTGCAGGAGGTCAATGCCAATGCGGCGATGAATGCGAATGATAGTTTTCTCATGGTTTTATTCCCCCATTTCGACGATGTCGTAAGAGATGATGGTGACTGGGTCTTCACCGAGCGGGTTGATGTCGAATTGGACGTCCTTTTTGGCTTGGAATCCCGTCCCGTCGCTACCGGCATAGACCAAGATGTCGTAATCGGGAGTGGAGCTTGCTTGCGGGGTGTCGAGGTTTACGCTTGCGTCTTCGCCGACCTTGTTGATCTCGAATTTGCTCCCTTTTCCGACCTTGAAGACATATTTGAACTTTGCATTGCCCAGATAGCCTGTCTTGACCCGGAAGCGCGTATTGCCAACCATCGTCAGACCAGCGTTTTCAGGGTTGCGGTAGGCCCTTCCGCCATCATAGACGTTAAGCAACCCCGCGTATTGGTTCAAACCGGTGTCCCCGTTGACGCCCAAGTCGGTGTTATCGGGGATATCGTTATCCCAAGTGGATGCCCACGAAAGGCTTTGATGCCCATAGGAGCAAGTGCATTCGGCACGGTAACTCTCATAGAAATCGGTGTTGGGGACATCGATTAGGATGTTATAGTCGTGCAAGGGGATGCAATCCCAATCGCTGTCATCATAATAATCCTTTCCCCTTTCATCGGCGTCTGGGGTTTTCTTGCTTCGGACGTAGGTGATTTCGATCGCATTGCGTCCAGTGTCATAGAAACTGGCGCTCATGTAATGGCCCCATTCGACTTCGCGATAGAGCGTAGAGAAGGAGACCATGTGGAGAATATGGTCATCGTTCTGGGTGGCACTCGTGTAGTGGTAGGATCCGCCGCGGACTAAATTCACCCTTACCCTGCTGTTGTATTTGCCGTCGCACGGATCGACGGTAAGGCAATAGCCCTCGTTTTCGTATTGGAGGGTGAAACCATCGCGGGCCGGCGAGACAAAATCCTTGTAATAAACATTCTGGTAATAGTTCAGATAGAGGCGGAAGTTGCGGATGAAGAAGTCGCTTGGATAGGGGTTGTGCTCGTATTTGCCCGAACCATAGGAAGAGGTGGCGAAGGCATTTGGGGTGATCGTGATGTTTTTGATGTAGCTATCCTCCAGCGCCTCGAAGGAATATTCGTTGATATCGCCGACGTTGCCGTTGCAATAGAGGCGGTAATTGGACCTATTGATGCGCTGCAAGCCGTTTTCGGCATGGACGCCTATCCCGGTTGAGAAGTAGCGGTTTTCCTCGGGCAAGATGGCTTGCGCGGTCACGACGGCTCCCGCGGGGGCTTTGATTTTGAGGGAGCTGCCCTTGCCTAGAAAGGTCGCGTGGCGCGCGCTGTCGTAGGAAATCCCTCCGTTTGGCGACAGGGTGAGAAGATCGTTGATGACGACTTGCTCTTCGCTTGGGGCCAGGTTCACGTCGTGGGCTAAAACGGTTTGGTCGCCATCGCAAGTATGATGGAAGCCATCGAATTCGATATAGGTGCGGACGTCGCTGTTGTACGGTTTGTTGCGCTGCCCGTCCCAATCGTTGACGAAATGCCCGCGCCCGTTAGGGATCGCGAACAGATCGATTAATTGTTCGGGAAGAGAGGGCAACGCCACGCCATGGAGCTCGGTATTGGAGACGACGTGGACCGAGTCGATCCCCATGTTATACGCGTCTGGGAGGAATAAGGTCTCCGAAGTGTTTCCAAGGTGCCCCCAGACATCGACGGTATCCTTGAATTCCACCGAGACATAGGCGGAATCGATGGCGAATAGGGCATAGGAATCATCCCTTACGCCTTCGCTTGCTTTGAAGTTGCATCTTTCGAACCTCGCCCCGACTTTGGCGGCGCCGCTGGCGTTGTTGAGGCTGTTGGGCAAATCGAAGAGGATCTCCCTTTCTTCTTTGCCTGAATCCAGCGCGATGAAGTCGCAGTCCTCAAAATGGACGACGCCATTGGCGGAATCGTCGACCATGTATTTGCGCCCAACGACGGTCGCGTGGATGAAGTGGGCCCTGTCTTGGGGCAGAATCAGTGCTTTGTCCAATCCGGAAATGGTGTTGTAGCTGGAGACGAAGCGGTCCGCCTGGATAAGCAAGGCGGTTGCGACGCCGGTCTCGGTCAGGCTATGGTCGTCTTTAGCGCCATGGAGGATTTGGAAGGAGGAGAAATAGCAGTCGTTGGCCTCTTCCCTGACTGCCACGACATAGGATTCGCTGTCTTTGGTGACTGCGGTTCCGTCTTTCACGCCATCGTGGCCGGCGATGATGACTTTGCTTCCGTCTTCCTGGTTGCCATAGATCTCAGTATGGGGGAGGGTGATGTCCAGCTTCTCTTCATAGGTTCCATCGGCCAGATAGATGCGCTTGATGGTGTCTACGTCCAAAGAGAAGCGGCGAAGGTAATCAAGCGCCTCGGTGATGGAAGAGAAAACGTGGTGCTTTCCTGTGGAGGAATTTTGCTTTGTGCCGTTATTGATGGTGCCCGCCATACCCTCGAAGGAAGGGTCGACGCGGCATTCGATGAATCGTCCTTCCCCCGACCTGTTGATATAGGGGAGGGCGTTGGTGACGTTGACGGGGAAAGACTCTTCCGCCTCCAATTCGCCCATTTTGAAGCGTATGGTCGGATTTTGCGGGCCTACGGCCGTCCTATCGAACCCTGTGATTTTGACATGGGGGTCATCAAGGGGCACAAAGATCGGCACGGGGAGGGAATCGGGGCTTGCGTGATGGAAGAGAGTGATAAAGATTCCGCTGAAGTCGGGCTCATCGTTTTGGAAGATGACCGAGGAGACGCTTTCCCTTTGCGTCGCGTCTTGGCCTCTGGTGTTGGTGAGGTCTTTGAATCCGCCTATACGGATCATGACGTCGCTGACGACATAGACGGTCGCCTGATAGGAGGCGCTGAGCCCTTGATAGGAGACGACGACATCATAGGTTCCGCCTTTGCTCAGGTTGATGCCGGAGAAGGTGAGCTTTTCGTTCGGTATGGTCTGGGTCGACCCATCTTCGTAGGTTCCGATGACCTTAAGCCCCTTCGCGGAGAAATTCTCGCCCACATAAAAGGAATTGACTCCAGGGGAGGCAATGGCAAGGGAGACAAGCTTATTCTCTTCTGCCGGCTCCCCGCTTTGGGAAGACTTGGAGCTCGTCGGTTCTTTGCTTGATGTGGAGGAAGGTCTTACCGTGCATTCTGGGGTGGGGCATGACTGCGCTGGGCAAGAAGATTCCCCTCCGCAGGAAGATAGAAGAAGCGCGGTGGCAATTACGAGCAATTTACGGTTCATGGGCTTTGCCTCCTTAATCGTCTTATTACTTTGTTCTATCTATATAATAGATGACTTTTGCCACAAGACTGCCACAAAGGACAACGAAAACGCCCACCTATGCACGAGGTGGGCGTCATTTGCTTGTTGGGGAGATGCCTTATTGCTGCTGGCCAGCGGATGGGGACAGGGTCCTCATCGACATCCACATGATGCGGAAGGCGAAGACGATCAAGAAGCTGAAGCTTGCGAACTGCGCCATGATGAATCCGAGGATCATGCCAAGGATTGCAGGGGTGAAGGAAGCGGTGTAGGACATCTTCTGAGTCTGCCAGAAGGTGAAGATGCGGTAGGGGTTGCGCTTGCCTCTGGTCAAGAGGAAGAGCAATAGGCCCATGATGATGATTCCGCCCGCATCGATGCCAGCGACGATGCCGGTCATCGACCATGCGCGCTTCACTTTCGTGGAGGCATAGCCGTCGTTGACGAAGGTCGTCCAGGAAGCGGTGAGGATGGAGAGGTATTCGCGGGTTCCGAATTTCTCGGCCGGAATCGCTTCGCCGCTGATTTTGTTTTTGGCCAAGGACTTGAGGTCGAATCCGTCGTGGTGGTCATATAAACCAGAGACCGATGACCCTTGAGAGCCGTCCAATTTGCGGGAAGAGCAGTAGAAGGATTCTTTGCCAAGGAACAAGAACGCGGTGATGTAGGGCTTGGCGGAGCCATCGTCCTTCAAGGAACGCACGGCTTCGGTGAACGGGTTCTTGTTTTCGGTGATCCTCTTGAGGAAGTCGGTGTCGGAAATGCTTTCGGCGTAGTTATAGAAGACCTCGAAGATGACCTCGTTGGACCCGGTCGCCTTATAGGTGTACCAAGGCTCACTGTTCTCGTTCTTGATCTGAGCGGTCCAGGAATCGCCGGGGTTGGTGAGCTTTTTGTCGGAGATGACGAGCGAGACGTTCTTGCTGTCGATTTCCTCTTGGAAATGGACCAAACCGGTCTCATAGCCGTAGGAGGTGGCGAAGAAGGAATTGCCAGCCTGTACGGACATGTTCTGAGAGAGGATTGGGATGACCGCGATGATGATGGAGAGGATCGCCATGACGACTGGCATGTACCATTTCCAGTTGCGGCCGACGTCGACGACGGCGTCGTTCTTTATGAGGGTCGATAGCCCGCGGAGCACTTTTGCCCTTAATTCGGGGTTGCCCTTTTTCTTCTGTTTTTTGATCTGTTTATTAGCCATTTAGAATAACCTTTTGCAAAGCAAGAATAACAATACACGAGTTCTCGCCAATTTGAAACAATAAGCATCGCTGAAAGCGACTTATTCGCGCAAAGGAGGGGACAAGCCTATAATAAAGTCGGTTTATGACTAGACGCGTCAGACAAGAAACAAGGCGTGGCGCCCTAATATATTTGGCGGCCTCCTTCTGCCTGCTCGGCATCATCCTGTTTTTCTTTCCGATCCTAGGCGTGCTCACGGAATCGGGGGAATTAGCGACGTTTGACACGTTCAGCCTCCTTTTCGGCGGGCAATGCGTCATCAAGCTTCCATCGGGGACCTACTCATTCTATTTGAACACGAACGTTGCCTTCATCATCATGGCCCAGCTTTTCTTGCTTTGCCTCATCGCCTGCGTATTTGGCAAGAACTCCCCTCTGCACATCGGCTTGGCCATGGCGTTTTTGGCATCTGGGTTAGGCCTGTTCGCCTTCGCCCGCACTTTTGCTTTTGCGATCAATGAAGGCATCCCGTCGACGGACATCGGATTCTCCCCTGCGTATTATTTGGCGTTCGCCTGCTTTGGTGCCGCGCTGATCATATTGGTTTTCAAACTCGTCGAGAGCATCCGCTTCTGGCGTCATAAGAAGGCGTTGGTTTAATGCAAATTTTCTGCGAATTTGCATACACGCCCCTTCTCAAATTGAGAAAGAGAGGCTATTATATTGTCCGCTCAAGTCACCTTGGGCAATTGTTCTGGGGCCGTCATGGTTTTGACGGAGAAAGAAAGATTAGTGGCTGCAGTGGTCTGGTAAACCTAAATACCAAAAAACAATAAATGACAACACTGTCAAACCTTGGATGATCGGTGCAAACCGTTCCGTCCTCGCTCGCGCTTAATCTAGCACCTAAAGTTGGTTCCCGAATCGGGACGAGCACGTTCCCTACGGTTTCTGCGTCTCACGCGTAGGTGTAGCGCCATAACAAGACGATAAGCGTATCCTCTTGACCGGGGGGATGCGACGAAAAACTCAGGTCTCGCCGATGGGGCTTCTGCGATATCCTTGCCCATCGGTTAAATCCGATAGCGCATAAACTGTAGACGCTGCTAGGAGGTCTTCTTCGGACCCGGGTTCGACTCCCGGCGACTCCACCATCAGTATCCG
>CAMORJ010000027.1 GCA_946623775.1 uncultured Bacillota bacterium
TGCTCTCTTATTACAATAAGAGCACAAGCAAAGGATATAGCTTATGGAAGAATTTGAAGTGAAACTCCCTTCCGGAGAGATTTTTAAAGGATATCATTGGCCTGCCGAAAACGCGGTTGCCAATTTGACCATGATGACGGGTATGCAGGAATATGCGGCTCGTTATGATCGCCTTGCAAAATACCTAAACACCAGAGGAATAAATGTATGGATCCTCGATGCTTTGGGACAAGGACGCAACGTCGATAAGGTCGAAGACCTCCAAAAGTGGAAAAAGTGGGGCTTCAGCCTCAATGTCAACGCCATGAAGCTCGTGGTCGATATCGCGAAAGCCAATGGGCTCCCAACCACTCAAATGGGCCACTCCATGGGTTCGTTCTTAACCCAATCCTTGATGGAATGCTACCCGCACTGCGCAGATAAGTTCATCCTCTGCGGCTCCAACGGTGGCCAAGCCCCGTTGATGCGCGCCGGTTTCATGATTGCCCACACCATCGTCCATAAATCCAACTTCATGCGTCCGAACAAAACGCTGACCAACCTCAGCTTGGGAGGCTATTCTAAAGCGATTCGCGATCGCAAAACCGATTTGGACTGGCTTTCCTATAACGAAGAAAACGTTCAGGCCTACATCGCGGATCCTTATTGCGGACATCCCAATACCGGCGGCTTCTGGCTTGAGTTCATGCGTGGCATGAAAGACATCTGGGCCAAGAAATCCCTAAGCCGCATCTCCAAGGAAGACGATATCTTCATCATCGCCGGTGAGGAAGACCCCGTTGGGCAAAACGGAAAAGGTCCGAAGTGGCTGCATAGCACCTATAAAAAACTCGGAATCGAGAAAGTCGAACTCAAACTTTACAAGCACATGAGGCACGAGATTCATAACGAAACCGATTACATGCAGGTTTATGAAGACATCGCGGCCTTCATTTTGAGATAATTAGCCGATGATTTTGTCTTACTACCGGAAAAAAGGGGGTTCCGAGATTCTGCACTTCGGTGCAGATTTTCAGGACGCAACGCTGGTAAAAGACAAAAACGTTTTTTCGTTGTTCCGCCACGAAGGCCTTGAACAACTAGAGGGCACCATCCAAATCCAGGGCAAAGATTTGCTTCAGGATGAAGTGAGTTACGTTAGCTTCGTATATCCTGATTTGCCTAAAGGCGTGGAAACAAAAGACTATGCCCTCAACGCCGCCTTGGATAAATACGTTGCCGAAATCGGCATCAAATTCGATGAGGCTTTCCGCTTCCGCCTTTTGATGCACAACGTTTTCTGCGCCCTGGAAAGCAATCCAGATTACGTGCTCGTCGATTTGAGCAAAGCTAAGCCAGAGCAGCAATCCTATATCTGCGATTTCTTGGCGAAGATGTTCCAAAAGGCCCAATTATTGATACACGCCCCCTTTATTTTTGGTGATAAGGCAAGCGACTTCCTTCCGATTTCCGACATTGTTAAGACGCCAAGCGCACCAGCGAAGCCATCCATTGACATGGAGCATATCGCTTTTGATGCTTTCGTGAATGACATCGCTGGAATCGCCGCCCCGAAGCCTGGGAACCTCGTTGAACAATATATGGCTGGCGGAACTTTAGAAGATGAGGCTCCAAAACTGTTTGAGGGAAAGCCAAAACCTGCGACCGAACCTTCTTCTGGCGAGCCTAAGGCGGAGGAGCCGAAAAGACGGAACCCGTTTTCTAAAATCGACGAGAAGAAGAAATCCTTCCTCGTCAACATTTTGTTCACGGTATTGTTCCTTGTACTATCGATTTCCGTTTGCCCAATCTCGATGATATTCGGCAAAGGGGACTACGATTTGATGTACTTCATCTGCGTCATCGTCTGCGTGTTGTTCTCCATCATGATCACGATCCCGGTCGCTTCCGTTTACAAAGAAGGGGATGAACTATTCCCTTGGGCGAACGCTGCGTTCGATATCACCTATGCGGCATCCTCTTTGATTTCTATCGCCGCGGGAATCGTCATGGTTTTCGTAGTAAAGAGCCGGGACGTGTCTACGAATATGCTTCCGTTCTTCCTATCTTATTTCCTCTCCCCAATCATCGTGGGGAGCTATGTCGCCTTCAGTTATTTGAAGCGAAAGAAAGAAAACAATTAAAATCTGGCCCTTCGGGTATTACGATATTCGCATGCCGTTTTTCTCTTGGCTTTCCTTCATAACGAGCGCCTCTGCCAAAAACAGCGCTACCCCATGGGTCATCACCCTTCTATCGATTCTTGGATCGGCATTGCTTTTCGTGCTGACTAGAATCGCGATGAGGGTTTATCGCGACGAAGAATTCAACATGGAAGTCAGGCGCATGGCGTTCTTGGATAAATGGAGTCTGAAACTGGAAATCCATTTCTCCAACCAAACAAAAAAAGAAAAAGAATTCCGCGCCCTTTGCCTTTACGGCGTGAGCGGTGGCTCACTGAGCAAGGTCGCGGAATTGAAGAAGCTCCCCATCGCGGGGGAAGGCTCTCAAAACTACATCTCCTCCCGCCACGAAGTTTACGATTTTAGGGTACCCCCCTTCACGGATTTGAGCGCGGTCATCGATTTTGACGTGCCCCAAGGGTCTAAATTTGAGAGGTATCAGCTTGGCTGTATCTCCGAAAAGGGAAAGCTTTTGCTCGCCGACATTGAACTAAGGACCAACGCGACTCAAACGATTCGTTTCAGAAGGGGATAGCCTTAGAGAATTACTTCCCATCTTCCGGTTTTCTTAGAGCCGATTCGACGCAAAGCGCCGATTTCCTGCAGGTATAGAACCGCTTTTTTGATTGTTGGGAGTTTAATGCCCGTGTTTTCGGCAACGACAGGCAGGGTCGCGAAAGGATCGGCTTCCATGGAAGACAAGATTTTGATGTTTGTTTTCGAAAGCCGTTCTCGCGCCTTCTTCTTACTGATTTGCGAACGGTCGCTTTCGTATTGGAAAGGAATGGTCACCTTGACTCCAACGCCTCCGATAGAGATGGATTTCTTGCCGCATTCTTTAACGATTTCTGGGATGCCGTGCCCGCTTTCTTCTGCAAGGTTCGCGGAAGTGAATATGCTGAATAGCCCCTTGTTGACCGGCATGCTGGTCCCGCTATAGAACTCTTTTTTCGATAGTCGCAAAGGCAAAGGGCCATATGATACGACTTCAATCCTGTCGTCGAATACAAAGACAGAAGGAGGCACCATTGCGAACCATTCATTGTGGACGCAAGCATTTATCCATGCCTCGTGGAACGCATCGTAAGAGAACAAAGGCGTGTCGATTCTTGTTCCGTTGGTCAATTCCGTTTTCGTCGCGTTGATGGAACGGATATATCTTTGCACCTCATCCACTGCCAAAAGAAGGCACCTGTGCCCGTATTCGGTCCGTTTTGCCATTGCTGTTTTGTCGGTCCCGGAGAACTCCACGACCTTAATGGATACATCGCATTGGTCAGACAGCAGATAGGCCATCATGTTGTATTTGCCTTCTTTGGTGAACAGGCCTTTGCTCTTTTGGAATCCTGGCGTGTCTTGAGCGTGCATGCCTGTCGCAGCCAAATAGGTGCATAGTTGGTCAAAAGAGAGTTCCTGCACATCGGATTCCGCCTCTTTTATGACATCGGTTTTCCCTTCGACCAGGATCCTCCTAAGCGAATCGTTATCGAGGGCATCATCGGAGCGGACGTTTCTGATATAGAAGCGCCCATCGCAGGAATAGGGTGCATCGCTGCCTTTCGCGCTAACGGAGATGTATTGCCTATCGTCTCCCACCAAAACTTGGAGATCTAAAACTATGCGTGGACGGATAAGATCGCTTGCACGTTGATGTATTTTATCGATGGTTTTGTTTCCGACGATCATGCCGCAGACATCGCCGTTGTCCTTGACGCCGAAATACACGGTGCCCCTTCCTTGCCGGTTGAGCATCGCGGTCAAAGATTTCAGGCCTTTATCTAGCTGCGCTAGGCCTTCTTTGAATTCGATCAACACGCTTTCTTCACCAAGATTCATATTCGTTTCCTGCCGAATAAAGTATATATAAAAGCTATTTTAAAGTATATATAAAAGCTATTTTAAAGTATATTTTCGTTCTCTATTGGGTAATAAAAATACCCCTCCTCCTGGTTGTCCAGGATTTGGGGTACATGTCAGTTGCGTGCGGCCATTATTTATATTTATAAGATATAGGCTTAGAAGTCGGGGGAGTCGAATGGAGGAAGGTCATCGAGAGAGAAACCTTCTTCTTCAACAATCTCTCCCTGGGCAGCTGCCTCAGCTTCGGGCTCTGGGGTTGGCTCTGGCATCGGTTCAGGCTCGACCTCAGGAATATCTTCGACGACGGGCTCTGGGGAAACGTCTTCCGGCTCAACGCTAGGAGGAAGCGGTGGCTCTTCCGGCGCTTCAGGCTCTTCCGGCGGGACGCTAGGAGAATTCGATGGGCCGCTTGGCGAATCGTTTTCCTCCCTCCAAGCCTTCAGACGCTCAATGTCGGCGGCCTGGACGGTGGAATGGACCTTGCCTAGGACATTATTGAAGTCAGCCTGGCAAATGTATTTCTCGCCGCTATTGTAGGCGCGCTCGATAGAGACGTCTTCGACGTTGCGGAGCAAATTGGAGATGTCCGCGCAGTTGAAGCCATTGGTCTTCTCGACGATGTCATTGACGTCGATATAGCCTCTGATCTCGACGATGCCGCCTTGCTGGATCTTCTCGATGTGGTGGCTGATCATGTATTGCCTTGCCGGCTTATCGGGCAAGCCGACATAGACAAGCGTGCCAAAGCGTCCAGGGCGGAGGAACGCGCTGTCGATGTCCCATGGCTTATTGGTCGCGCAGATCAAGAACAGGATGTTGTCTTTCTGCGGCCCGTAAGCGGAGATGCCTTGCAGCTGCGATAAGAACTCGGAACGGAGCTGCCTTGCGGCGGTGGATTTGGTGTTCTTCGGCGCGATGGCGTCCATCTCGTCGAAATAGATGACGGCGCATTTGAAGGAACGCGCCTCCCTGAATAGCTGCTTGACCGCTTTCTCGGTTTGGCCCAATCCCTGCTGCAATAAATCGGATGGGGTGATGGAGCAGAATTTGGCTTTGATCTCATGCGCGATCGCGGCGGAGATCATGGTCTTGCCAGTGCCCGGAGGGCCATAAAGGCATACACCTCCCCCTCCATTTGTCGTATAGCCCATCGTCGCTTCAGGGTGAAGCAGCGGCAACAAGACCTTGCGTTTGACGAGCGCCTTGCATTCATCAAGCCCAGCGATATCGTCGAAGGTGATGGATGGGATATCGTCCCAGCGGAATTGATACGAGAAGCTTCCGCCTTCAAGAACGCTGTCCTCGGGGGTCTTGCTCTCGTCCACTGGCTCTGGCTTAGGAGTCGGTTTTGGCTCGGGTTTTGGCTCGGGCTTTGGCTCTGGCGCTGGGGCGGGTTTTACTTGGGCGGCGTTTGGATTCGGAATCTTCAGGATGCCATAAGAGACATCGGTGAGCTGCCCTGCCAAAAGCTCTTTCCTGACTTTGAGCAAAGCGTTATAGGCTCTCCCGCTTTTCTCGCGGTTGAGGCCGGTCTGGTAGTCCATCTTCAAAAGGCGGAGCAACGACTCTAAGCGGGTTAGGGCGCTTTTGTATCTGCCTGCTTGGATATGGGACTTCACTTCGCGAAGAAGATCTGCATTGGATGCCATCAGAGTTCTCCTTTCCGGAACGCCTCAAAGGCGACCAGGGATTCTGGAACGACGGAATTGCGGGAGGATGCCTTCGCCTTATCGAAATCGGCGCGCGTAACTTTCTCGTAGGGAGCATCGGGGTTAGCGATGGTCCTGTTCATCGCGTAATCCTTCATCTTGGTGATGATGGAGTCGATGTCGGCTCCGCTCCAGCCTTCGAGCTCGGTCGCGATCTCTTCCATGGTGATATCGCTGCCCTCGATGATGTCCATGTGCTTTTTGAAGTTCTTCTTCACCAAGAACAAGCGGGCATCGTAATCGGGCAAAGTGACGTAGAGCTGCGTATCGAAGCGATGGCCGCGGATCAGCGCGGAATCAAGCGCCCACGGCCTGTTGGTCGCGGCGATGATGACCCTGACTTTCTCTTTGCTATCGGTGCCAAATCCCGACATGCAGGTCAAGAAGGTTGTCAGAATGTCTTTCGTATGCGCCGAATCGTCGGAATCGCGGGACGAGCACATGCCATCGATCTCGTCGAAGAAGAGAAGGCAGTTGTCGTATGTATTCGCCTCTTCGAAGATCTCTTTGATCTTCCTTGGGGCCTCGCCGACGTATTTGTCCAGGATGTCCTGGATCTTGATGTTCGCATAGGGGCATTTCAATTCCCCGGCGATGCATTCGGCGACGAAGGTTTTTCCGGTTCCAGGGGGGCCATACATCAAAATGCGGCAGCCCGAGGTGTCGTGATAATGGAAATAGAGGTCAGGATTCTGCAAGCGAAGCAAAACATTGAGCTTGATCTGCTGCTTCACGTCTTCTAATCCGGCGACGTCCTCCAAAGTGTGGTTGGGGGCATCGGTGGTGAAATATTTCGCCTTAGGCGCCTCTTCCGGCTTTGCGGCGGCAGGCTTCCCTGCGCCTTGGGGAATGGGCTCAGGCTTCTTTTGGGTATAGGGGTTGATTCCCTCGGCGAGCTTGGCTTTGATTTTCAGAAGCGTCGCCTGCTCGGATTTGAACTTGGTGGTCAATTCGGGGATTTGGCAATGGGCGATGAGCTCGTTTGAAAGAGCGACCGCCTGGTCCAAGTTGATTAATGCGTTGTCGCGGTCGTCGGCCTTAAGCTGCTCAACGCACTTGTCCCTGACTGCAACGTAGGTTCTTTTCTTGATCTCGAAATTGAAGGCCATCGATCAGATGTCCAATTCCGCGAAGACATCCCCTTCGGGCTGCGCTTGCGGAGCCGCCTGCCCCTGGCCGTTTGGCATCGGGATGGCGGAGCCGGAGGTGCCGACGAGGACTTCCTGGCGGATCGCTTCGAGTTCGTCCGGGCTGAGCTCGGCTTCGGTGGAAGGATCGAGGTCGCCCATCATGGAGTTGATGGAATCCATGGAAAGCTGACCCTTCATGATGGATTTCTTGAACTTCATGAAGTCGCGGTTGTTGCGCTTCAATGAAGGCATGGAGTCCATCATTCTCGCGGTGCGGCCGAGAACGTCCTTCAAGCCGACGAAGGTATTGGCGACCTCGACTTGGATGAGATAGTTCTCGAACTGGCACTTGATGGCTTCCATGTTGGTCTTCATGCCCTGATAGTACTTCATCGAGCGGGCGAAGAGTTTGAAGGAGGCCATGTCGTTGCGATTGACCAACGCTTCCCTGGCTTTCTCGCGGCATTTCGCGATGCCGTTTTCCAAGGAGACGCAGATTTTATCGAAATTGGCGATGATCTCTTTGGCCTGGCGTTTGTCTTCCGCCATTTTCATCTTTCTTTTGATTTCGTTCATAATGATTTAGTCCTTTCTATCCATGAATTTCATCAATAGTTTCTTTGGTTGTTGTATGCCTCTAAGGCATCTACGTCCGTTTTGCGGACGTTGGATTTCGCTTCGCGGAGGATCCGTTCCACAATAAGCGGATTGAGCTTATCGATTTTCACGCCCCTCATCACCTCCTCGAATAACGCGGTTTTCAGCGTATTGACGAAGAGGCGGAGGTCGTAATTGGTGAACCCTTTTTCCTGCAAAGCAAGCGCGAGGTCCATCAGGTTGACGTCGGAATCGCAGATGGAGCCGATTTCTCTTTTCAGCCTCTTTTGAATCCCCGGCAGAGAAAGCGGGGAAATCATGATTCGATGGCTGAAGCGATAGGGTAAGTTTTCGTCCAGATCGGCAGGGTTTCCGACCGTTGCCAGAAGCAGATGGCTGTCTGAATGGGCGAAGGTTTGGATTTCGCGGATCAACGTTATGGTTCGATGGGTGACGGGATCGGTTCCGTCTTTGAAGCGGTCATAGCCTATCGCGTCGAATCCATCCAGAATCACCACGCATCTTTGGAATTGCTCCGTGAATGCGAACGCCGCTTCGATGTTGGCTTCCGTTTTGCCTACGTAGTTCTCACGCAGGGCTCCGCAGTTTATATCGACGATTGCGACGTCGCCGTAGAACTTCTTGTAAGAGTTCGCTAGGGCGAAAGCGAGGAACGTTTTGCCAACGCCGGGAAGCCCGTAGAACAAGATGGACTGGCCGCACTCTAGCCCAATGGATCTTTTAAATTCGATAGCTTCCTTGGGCAGCAGGAAGTCTTTTTCGAGACGCTTGACGATTTCCTCTGAGCCAGCGACATCATCCAAGGTTTGCCGGATGTCGTCGCGGAGGCTTAGAAACGCCGTGACGTCGATGTTGTTCCACTCGTAGGCGACTTCGGTCATAGGTTTACATCAAGGAGCGTTTGTATTCCTCAAGCGCATTGACGTCTTTCGTCGTAATCGCCGAGGACGCCCTTCCTAGGCATTCCTGCACCATCACGTTATCCGCGACGGAGATATCAGGATTCTTAAGGTGGGCATCGAAGAGCTGCGACTTCACGGATTTGACGAACCTGTCGAGGTCGCGGTTGGAGAAGCGGCGCCTTGCAAGCGTCGCGGCGATCGATCCAAGGTCAACGCTAGGATCAATCGCTCCCTTGAGCTTCCTCTCCAGAGTCATCTTCAGGAGCTCTTCGGTGGGAAGAGGAACCTCAAGGGACTCGTTGACGCGGCTTACGATGGCGGCATCCAAAACATAGGGGTAGTTGGTCGCGGCGAGGAACAATAGGTTCGGGTTGGACGCGAAGCCATCGAGGTTGGTCAACAAGGTGTTGACGACCGGGATAGCGGTGGGGTCGCCCGAGTTTTTGCCGCGGTCGGTCGCGATTGCGTCGAATTCATCCATGAATAAGACGCAACGCTCAAATTGGGTCGTGAATTGGAAGATGGCGATGAGGTTGTTCTCCGATTTGCCGACCGCGGCCTCTTTTATCTGGCCGCAGGAGACGCAGAAGAACGGGACGTCGCCGCCCGAGAATTTGGCCAATTCGTTGGAGACGGCCATGGCGAAATAGGTTTTGCCAGTGCCGGGAAGGCCATAGAGAAGGATGAAGTTCTTATTCTCCAATCCGATGGATTGCTTGTAGGCGCGCTGCTCATCCGTGAGGAAGAATTCGTTGCGGATGATGGTCTTTTGCTGCTCCATGCCCACGACATCATCGAAAAGCACCTTTTTGCGGGCTTCGGTGGCAAGGAAGCGCTTGACGTCGATGCCGTTCCATTCATAGATGATGCCGTCTTCGTCGGGCTCGCCGGCTCCGCCTTGCTCGGGCTTTGCGCTTGGCTGGGCGGGCTTTTTCACGGGCTTCGGCTTCTTGGGCTGGTCGTAGGTGAGGACTTCCTCGCCTCCGTTTTTGGCTAATTCATAGCTTTTGCGCAGGGATTCCATCGCAACCTTATAAGCCTCACGGTTCGTGGGGTTGTGATCCATGTCATAGATCTGCTTCAAAATAGCAGTGGCTTGCTCAATGAGCTTCATCGCGGCGGGGTAATTCTTACCCATCATCTTGACCTCAGCCGCGTTTTTGAGCTCCATGTATTTGTTTTTCAGCGAATTGATGGATTCCATGGTTAATTGAGGGTGAACATGCTTTCGGCCGAGAGCTCTTCCTCGACTGCGCCGTCGACCCTTTCTTCATAGCCCTTCATCCTCTCGTTGATCATGCTTTGGATGGAGGCGGCGTAGGTCGGATCGACGTTCATGTGATCCATGGCCTCGTCCATTCCGCCCATGAAGGCATCGACGAGGTTGTTGGTCTTCTGGAAGGTCTTGTCGAAGGCTTCGAGCTCGCGGATGATGGACTTGAGCTCGCGGGAGTCTACTAATTCGTTGACACCTGCATAGGCATCGCGAAGAGTGCGGGAGGTTTCGATTTTGTCGAAGATGTCATCGATTCTCTCCATGATCATCTCGACTTTGTCGATATATTTCTCTTTTTCGATCTTGGCGGCAAGATAACGTTGGATCTTGGCCATGATGCGCTGCTCTTCGTCGAGGCGGCCCGCTTTCTTGTAGGCGATGGCCTGAGCGAGGGCCTCTTCGATCTTCTGATCGTAGGCTTCAGCGGATTTCTGCAATTTGCGCAACGCGAGTTTGAACTTGGTGTCAATCTCGATGCGGTTGGGCTGTGTTTTGGGTTTCATTGGGTCGCTCCTTTAATCAAACTGCGAGAGCAAAGCTTCGTTCTCGGAGGCAACCGCTTCGGAGTTGGTGCCGGTGGCGGTGGCGCCCATGGCGAGCTCGGAATTGCCGACGGCCAGATTGTTGACACGGCCCTGCTCGTTGATTTCGACGACTCCGGATAGTCCTTCGTCGAGGGCCTGGAGTCCTTCGACTGCGGTCGAGACGTCGACGGTGACCTGCTCGACGCCGCCTGCGAGGTTGGCGTTATGCTCGGCGACCGCTTTCTTGATGATGGTTTCTTGAGCGGTGGCAATGGCCTGGCAGCGCTGAATCTGGACGTTGAGGCTTGCCTTCTGCTCCAAAAGTTTCTTCAACTTGCGGTTGAGGGTATCCTGAGACATTCCGACGGCTTGGGCATCGGCAGCCATGGTCTTGGCTTGCGTGTTGATGGCGGCGATGCTCCTCTCATACTGATTGATGAGGGCGTTCTGCTCGAGCAGTTTGACCTGCGCGTCAACGTATCCAGGATTGCTGTAGAGTTTGGCCCTTTCCGAAGAAGTCATATCGGAAATGACTTCATCAATGGCGAAGATGTAATCGTATGCCGCGGCGGCGCCGTTGGGGGCCTGAAGCGCGGAGATTGCGTCATTGATGAACTTGTCGAGGAACTGCGCGATCGTGTTGTTCAGGGCAGGGGAGCCGACGAGGTCGCTCCTCTGCAATCTGTCGATGACCTCTTGGGTTTTGTTGCGCAGCGTGGCGTTGTTGCGGAGGTCGGCTTCGGTGTAAAGCTTGTTCATCCTGGCGATGACGGAGCCGACGAGCTTCTTCTTTTCTTGCGCGTCTTCCATCTGGCCGATGACAGCCTTTTTGTTAGCCGGCTGCTGCCCGATTCCGCTTCCGCCGCCGAAAGAGGCGTTGGTCTTTTTCGTTAGCGCCTCTTGAGCCTGCTGCTCGGCTTTTTTCTGCTTCTTTTCTCTAATACCATCGAATAATCCCATGGTGTTCTCCTTGTGTATGTTTTTGCTATTGAAGGCTAAGCATCGATGCCCGATTTGCGGGGCATTGACGCTTAGCCTCTATCTTTTGACGTGGTGTCGGCTGTAAGCGACTATTCCAATTTTGCTCCGCAATCGGGGCAGAATCTGGCACGCGGATTCGTGATTTCGGCGCCGCATTCGGGGCAATAGTGCTTGCCGGGGGTGACGGGGGCGCGGCCAGCCGCTTCGCCGCGGGTGGGGGCGACGCCCTCGTAGGAAACGTGGGAAGTGGTATTGGTATTGCCGGTGGTGGTCCTTTCGGCGGTGATGACGTTGACTTCGTGGGCGCGCTCCCTTTCTTCGTCGTCCACGCGTTCGGCGCGGCGGCGCTGACGGTCTTCCTCGTCGAAGGAGTCAATCGCATGCTCGTTGAATTTCTTGATGATCTCGTCGATGGTCTCGCGGCCGGTTTCGTCGGTTGCTAGGCGCAAGACGACGTCGCCTTCGGTGATGGTCAAGCCCATGCGGACCAACAAGGTTCTCGCAGTGGAGGAATTGATGGCGTCCGCGGTGATTTGGCGGAGCTTGGTATAGACATTCTGATCGGTCGTGTCGGGGGTGATGGCCGAATTGGCGGAAATCGCGACATCGCTCTGGAATGGCTGCATGAAGCGATTCTTCAATTCCGCTTCGATGTCCTCGCGGGTGACGGAACGATCGAAGTGGCGCGCCATAGCGACATAGTCCCTAAGCCTGACGTTGGCGACGCCGTTGATGGCGAATTTGACTTTCGCTTCCGGCCTTGCCGCCAAGGACAGGGTATATTGCCCTGCATGGAACTGAATGGCGATGGTTTCGAATTTCTGCGAGGTCGGATAAAGATAGACTTTCGCGGTTTTGCCGAACAATTTGGATGGCAGCTTGTCGGATTCTCCGATGATTGGATTGGTATCGTCGTCGTTGAAGACGGCGGTATAGCCGCGCTGAACCTCGATTTTGACGTTTTTCTTCTTCAAATCGATTTCCAAAACCTCAACAACATATTGAGATCCTGACGATTTGAGGAAGATCTTCTCGGTGAATAAACCCATAGTTGATATGTCCTCCAATAGAGTTTTCTCATTTTAGCCGTTTTTGCACCTGCGCACAATATGCGCACATAAGCGTTCCTATGACCAAACGATTGCCAATAGCCTACAAACTTGAGCGCTAAGAAAGCGCCAAACGGAAAATATCTATTTTCCCTTTGCCAAACATTGGAAGAATCTCCGCTTTTGCGTATGATTATGGCGAATGAAAGTTGCGATTGTCGGATGCGGATACGTTGGTTTGGCCGTCGGCGCATCGTTTTTGGATGCGCATGAGGTCGTTTTCATTGACACTGATGAGAAGCGTTTGGAGATGGTCGCAAAAGGATTGACCCCAATCCAAGACAAGCCGATTGAAGAAGCGCTTAAAGCCAAGCGTTATGAAACCCGCAAGCCTGAGAATGGGTATGCCGATTGCGATTTGGCGATCATCTGCGTTCCCACCGATTTCTCAGAGGAAAAAGGCGAATTCGATTTGACGCAGGTCGACGTAGCGGTGGCTTCCATCGACGCGTCGAACAAAAACATCGGAATCTGCATCAAATCCACCTGCCCGATCGGCTCCACAAGGAGAATCGCGATGAGATATCCAAACCACGCCTTCTTCTGCGTGCCGGAGTTTCTGCGGGAAAGCCGCGCGTTGGAGGATTGCTTAAATCCCTCGCGCATCGTAATTGGATGCATAGATGGCAAAAATAGCGGGGACGTGTATGCGTTATTCGCTTCAGCGGCCCAGAATAAGCCCGAGATTCTTGTATGCTCTTATGAGGAAGCTGAATCCATCAAATTATTCAGCAATACATACCTTGCGATGCGCGTGGCGTTCTTCAATGAATTGGATACCTATGCGACGGAGAAGGGATTCAACCCTCAAACCATCATCCATGGAGTAAGCCTTGATCCTAGGATCGGCGATTATTACAACCATCCGTCCTTTGGGTATGGAGGCTATTGCCTTCCCAAAGACTCCAAGCAGCTTTTATCGAGCTTCGGCGATATCCCCGAGGATTTGATTCAAGCCGTCATCCATAGCAACAAGACCAGAAAATCCGTCATCGTGAACCGCGTATTGGAAGAAGCAAAGAGGCGGGGCGGAAACATCAAGGTCGGAATCGATAGGCTGGTGATGAAAGAGGGCTCCACCTCGTTCCGTCAGTCGCCTGCTTTGGACATCATTTCCGCGTTAAATCAATCAGGGGTCCGCTTATTTTTGTTCGAACCCCTTCTAAATGACGGCTCTTTTATGGGCGCAAGCCTCCTTAGGAGCGAGAGCGACTTGAAGGGCTGCGACGTCATTTTGCATACGCTTAAAGGTGAAATCGAAATCCTGTAAGCACTTTCGTGAGCAATTCATTATCTTTAGATAATTAATTGATAGATAATCTACTTGTGGAGGTAAAACCATGAACATCAAAAAAGTAGCAATCATCGGATGCGGCAACGTCGGCGCATCCATCGCCTTCAACCTAGTGGAGAAAAGCATGTTCTCCGAGATGGTCCTCATCGACATCAACAAGGACAAAGCCGAAGGCGAGGCAATGGACTTAAGCCACGGCCTTCCTTATGCCGCTCCAATGGATATCTATGCCGGAGACTATAAAGACATCTCCGACGCCGCAATCATCATCATCACCAGCGGCGCTGCCCAGAAACCTGGCGAAACCCGCCTCGACCTGATTGGCAAAAACAGCGCCATCATGCGCTCCATCATCGAGCAGATCAACGCCGTTAACCCCGAGGGCATCCTCTTAATCGTCGCTAACCCCGTCGATATCCTTACCCATGTCGCTTTGAAGTATTCCAAACTTCCGAAGAACCGCGTCATGGGCAGCGGCACCGTTTTGGATACCGCGAGATTGAAATACCTTCTCGCCACCAAACTGAAAGTCGACTCCCGCAACGTCCATACCGTCATCATGGGCGAACACGGCGATTCCGAATTCCCGGTCAACAGCATCGCCAATGTTTCCGGCATCCCTCTGCTCGACTTCTTCGAGTGGAAAGGCATGACCGGCTATGAAGCCATGCTTGCCGAAATCCACGAAGACGTGCGCATGTCCGCCTACGAAATCATCAAGAAGAAGGGCGCGACGTACTATGGCATCGCCATGGCGGTTGGCAAAATCTGCCAGTCCATCGTCAACGATGAGAAGTCAATGCTCCCTGTCTCGGCTGAGCTTGAAGGGGAATATGACATCAACGGACTCGCGATGTCGGTTCCTTGCATCATCGGAAAAGATGGCATCGAGAAAGTCCTTGAGGTTCCTCTTTCCACCCTCGAAAGGCGCGAACTCAAGAGCAGCGCGAGCTCCTTGAAGGCGGTTGTGAAGACCCTCGACCTCAAGTGAGAGTTCACAGCCTGAAAATTGATATATAATGACGGGGAACCAAACCACATCCCCGGCATGCTTTAAAAGCCCTCCCTTCGATGTCTCGCCTAAAAGGCGCTAACGGATATCTCTATGAGAGGGTTTTTCATATGCTTTCACACTATCCTTTAAATATTTATTGCGATGAATCCTGCCACCTAAGAAACGATGGATCCAGGGTCATGGGGCTTGGCGCCATCGCCTGCATTGCCGAGAGAAAAGATATGATCGTCGACAGGATTCATCGCATCAAGGACTACTACGGATATAGTTTTCGGGAGATCAAGTGGTCCAACGTCACATTGAATCAGGTCGAGATGTGCAAGGCGCTTATCGATTTGTTCTGGAACAGCGCATCCCTTGCCTTCCGCGGCCTAATCATCCCCCATAAAGACGCGGTCGCATCCTCAAACCCGCAGTCTTTTGACGAGTTCTATTACAAGATGTACTACCAGCTTCTGGTGGTTTTGCTGGACGGCCCGTCGATCGGGAACCTTGTTTTCCTCGACCGCAAGGACAGCCAAGGGAAGAAGAAAATCAATAAGCTCTTCCATATTTTGGGCAATGCGACCCAAAGCGAAGGGGCTATCGATGGCATTGTGGAGATCGATTCGCAATGCTCTGATTTGCTTCAATTGTCCGATTTGCTGCTTGGGATGATCGTCCACCATAAACGGGGCCTGACCAACCGCGGCAACAGCGCCAAGCGAATCCTAATCGATTATCTTCGCAGCAAGGTTGACATCGAATGCAGCACCATTCCGGGAGAAAAGAAGTTCAACCTCTTCTTTTGGGAGGGAACGAAAAATGTTTGAGATCGAGTATCAGTATTTTCAGAAACGCTTTTCTGAGTTGCCTCGCTTCCGCGCCAACGGGCAGCTATACCAACCCTTTGTCTCGACTGATAACAAAAGATGGGGCCTTGGGTTCCCCGACATCTTCTATCACATCTCCAGCGCTTCGAAAGTCACCGACTGCAATAATTCGTCGCCTATCTTCCCTTGCTGCAACACGACTGCGCTTGGGTCGTGCTCCGGTCTGCCGATTAAGCAATATGCGGAGAAGACCGGCCGGATTCCTTGCCCTTATAGGGCTGGGGCGCTGCACTGCGTGCTTGATATCCTGCTTGGTTTGGCAAGCGGAAAACGCGATGGAGTCCAGATGGCCATACTTCCGTATTACAAAGGACGCATAACCGTTTTCATAAGGAAAAGAGTGGGGCCATTGGATTATCTTTTGGTATTCAAGAAGTTCAAACAGCAAGAGGACGATAAGGGGCGTTTCACCCCTTTGTTGCTCATCACGTGCTACCCCCTTGCCTATCGAAACATGATCCGAATTGTCGAAGGCCAACTAAAAAAGCATCGTGTTCCATTAGGAAAATAATGGGCCGCAAGTCTAGATAGACAGAATTATACACGAAAGGCGTACAAAATTATGACACAAATATTGTATAATGGCATAGCAAGGAGCCCTTTTATGCCTAATATCATTTCCAGTGCCGACTTACGTAATAACTATGCCGAAATAACCCGTCAATGCCACGAGACCGGCGAACCGGTTTTCGTCACGAAAAACGGAAAAGGCGACATTGCCATACTGTCCATGGAAGCATATGATCGTTTGGCTGGTGTCGCCAAAGCCAGGGAACACGTTCTCCTCGGCCTTGAACAAGCTGAGGCGGGGAATACTATTACCGCAGAAGATGTAATGGCCAGAGTGAGGAAAAGGATAGATGAGTCATTGTGAAATAATCTTTTCCGACGTCGCCGC
>CAMORJ010000028.1 GCA_946623775.1 uncultured Bacillota bacterium
GGGCGCGACGAATTGAGACACGGGTTTCTCGTCCGGCGTCTTATTGATGGCCGCGATGATGGATTCGACGGTGGAGGCCGGGAAGCGGAGATAGTCCAAGGTATAGACGTGGATCAATTTCCACTTCAGGGCATTCAGCATGATGTCCGTCACATAGAAACGGTCGCGGACGGAGAGGGATTCCTTGCCTTCCTGACCATCCAAGATGACGCCAAGGACATATTCGTCTCCATCTTTTTGTTTGATGGCCAAGTCGATTTTAAAACCGCTGGTGCCGACGTTGATGTCCGCAACATAGCCTTTGCGGGCCAGATCGCGCTGGATGAATTGGGCGATGCCGCGGATGTTGGAGCCGGTTTCGGCATGCACGCCAGAGGCTTCTTCGGCAAAACGGAGGAAGTTCTTTAGATAACGCGCTCCAGCATTTTTGGCCTTCTCGGCTTCGATATCGATGGAGTGGATAGTTGAGATAACGACCATCTCCTCCTTTGCGCGGCTTGCGGCGACATTTAAGCGACGCTCGCCTTTATCGAGGATCAAAGGTCCACGAATTTCGGCTTTTCCTCCAGCGGATTTCGAGAAGCCGATGCAAAGGATGATGATGTCCCTTTCATCGCCTTGGACGTTCTCGAGGTTCTTGATGAACAGCGGATCTTTCACGTCATATGCAAGCGCATATAGGTCCTTATGTTTGTCAAAGAACTTATCGATTTCGTCCTGCAAAGTCTCTTGCTGCTTGAGGTTGAAGACGATGATGCCAATGGATTTGCCTTTGGTGGCAGGGTTCGTGAGCTTTTCTTGGAGGGTTCCCAAGATGGCATCGATTTCTGCTTTGGTGAGTTTGTTGGTCTCTTTGCCGCCTGCATCGACGTATTGGAAGCTGATATGCGATTTCAAAGCGTCGAAGCTTGGGAAGGTGAACAAATCGCCGCGGTAGAAGGACTGGTTCGAGAACTCAATGAGGGATTGATGCTTCGACCTGTAGTGGAAGCAAAGCCTGATGCGCGGCATGCCGATGCTGATGCAATCATCAAGCAAGGATTCGCTGTCTTGCAGCTCTTCGTTGAAATTGCCCGATTCCTCGTCGGGATTGAAAGAGGCGGAGAAGTAGTTGGTCGGTGGCATTTGCTGCGGGTCGCCGGCTACGATGAGGGCGTTGCCTCTTGCGATGGGCCCGACGGCTTCTGAAGTTGGGATCTGCGACGCTTCATCAAAGATGATGATGTCGAATTTCCTCGAATTCACATCGAGGTATTGAGCAGCGGAAAGCGGCGACATCAGGAATGCTGGGAAGTAGGAACGGAAATAGCCCTCGTATTTTTCGAGCGCGTTGCGGATGGTGATGCCCCTTCCTCCCGAGGCGACGAGCTTCTTAAGCGCGCCGATAGGAGTGGAGGATTTGTAATCGATCTTGGGATTAAGGAATCCGGAAGTGACTTTCGCGGTGACTTCTTCAACGGCCAAGGTGTTGTATTCCTGGATGAGCTTTTGATAGGAGTTGATCTTCTGCTCATACAGAGAGGACTGGAACTGGTTGAAGTATGGATCGCGGAAGAAGATGCGGATAAAGGCATTATCCAAAGCGTTCTCGTACGTATCTGGCAACTGCTCCAATTTGATGGCGCCGGAACGCAGCAAATCGCATAGACCTCCAAGGCCTTCTTCGGTCAAAGAGGCGACACGTGCATTGATTTCGGCCATCGAAGCGATGGATTTCGCATTCTCTGGGGCAAGGCTTTGGTTCATCAATTCGATGACGCTTGCAAGGTAATCGTCCGCGCCAGAAAGGTCGAACGGAAGTTCGGCTTGAACCTTCGCTTCTTCGGCAAGATAACCTTCGTATAGAGGTTTCAATCCTTCTACCTGTAGTTTCAAAGACATCATGTCGGTGCGGGCGGAGATCAAAGTGATGAAGCGGATGAGGCGACGCTGCATGTCTTCGCCGTTGTCGAAACGCTCCAAGGCATGGAAGAAGCCGGAAGTGGACTTATAAAGTTCGATTCGCTTGGCGGTTCCTTCGAAAAGTGGTCCTTTGAGGATGTCCTCGCCGAAGAATTTCTCGAGGTCATGCCTCCTCATCTTGGCATTTTCATAGGCGTCGGCGAATGCCTTGGCATCTTTAACGATGTCTAGCGTCTCTTCTAACTCTGGGTCATAGCCAGGACGATAGGACGGAGCCACGACTTTGGCGAATATCTTCTTAATCTTGCCTTTGCGGAATATACCCGTGGCTTCAGAGACCTGTTTATCCAAACTGTCGGCATCGAGATTGGCGAATAGTGCCGGGTCAAGATGCTTTGCGTACTTGGTCTGGATTTCTTCCATCTTCATTAGATAGGAAAGGGCCTCCAGATTAAGCGCATCGTTGACGAAGACATCGACATCCACAAGGGCGTCCGAACGGATTTCCGCATGGACGACCATATCGTAGAATTCAAGCACATCCTTGATCTTTTTCTGCGAAAGGGCAGGGGAGAGTTTGGCGAGGTCCGCGAACGTGACAAGCGCGCCACGGAGGGTTTGGGCCTTCTCTAACAAGGCGCCGTAAAGCTCAGGAAGTTTGGTTTGATCAAGATAATCGAACTTCTTGAACGACAAAGCCTTCAAAGGCGAATTGTCATAACCGGGGATGGAATTGGCCAAACTGATGATGTCGGCGATATAAGAGCGGATGAGGACATCCTTCTTTCCGCCATAACGCTGGGCGAATTCATCGGGTAACGAGAACTTGCCCGCCATCTCATTGGAGACGAGGCGGTTGCTGATGGCTTCGAATAACGAGTAGAAGAAGCCATGCTTCTCATGGAGCTTGGCAAGTTCTTTCTTTAGCTCGGATTTCCTAGCGGCAATCTGCTTGCAGCGTTCCTCAAATTCGCCGGTTCCAGTCATCGCGCCAAGTTCCAACGAACGGCCTAGCTGCTGGAATACCGAAGCCTTATTGGCTTTGGATGAATATAGTTCAAGAGCAAAGCGGCCTAAACCTAATTTCTCAAGCCTGTTCCTGACGACTTCAAGAGCCGCCATCTTCTCGGCGATGAACAAAACCGTTTTGCCTTGGTAGAAGGCGTTCACAATCATGTTGACGATGGTTTGGCTCTTACCTGTGCCAGGAGGGCCATCCAAAATGAAGGAATTGCCTTTGCCCGCCTCCACGATTGCACGGAGCTGCGTGGAGTCATAGGGGAGCGGGGCGGCGAAGGAAGACATGTCATCAAGGGCGTCCAAATCGGTGTCGTCGGAGCTGTTGACGTTCTCGATTTTGGATTCGTTCGCAAGCAAAGACGCAACCACGGGGTTCCTCTTTAGTTCTTCGCGGCGCATATGCATATCGGTCCACATGACGTAATGGGAGAAGGTGAAATTGGCGACGAAGATGGTGTTCCTCTCGATGTCGAATCCGCCGGATTGCATCTTGAGGATCGTGGAGACGATGTCTTCGAAGTCATAGGAACCATCAATGCCATAGACGGAAGAATAATCGTTCCCGGTCTTTAGTTTGCAGTATTCGAAGAATGTCTTGTTGAGCATCAAATCGTCGAAATCGAAATCGACGGTGAATTCATCTCCGAGCCTGTCTTTGGCGATGGTGACGGGCAAAAGCAATAATGGGGCAGAGATTTTTAGGCCATTGTCGGTAATCATGCCGATAGCCAAATATAGAGTGGGGCTACCCGTTTCATCGCGAGCGGTGGCGGAGGCGCGGATTATCTTCTTCAATACCGTTTCTTTGCCTTGGGCGATGACGACGCTGCTCTTGAGCATATCGACGACGATGCCTTCGTTGAGGGCCGCGATTTCTTTCGCTCCGCCAGGGGCGAATTTGATTTTGAATTTTCCCTTTTCGGAATCATGGAGGAATGTGAAGAAGTTCTTGCCATTCTGAGCGGGGAAGAGGACGAGATTGCCGTTATCTTTGGCGATGCGGAAATTGACGAGCTTATTGGAAGCGGTCAAATCCAAAAGTTTTTTCTCCCAAGTGGAGAAGCGGTTGAGCTCCTCGCCGGTCTCGATGGGACGGAATTGATAATCACGGATTAAGGCGAGGTCGTCTTCCTGCATGTCCGCCGGGCGGATGCTGACGTCGACTTCTCCGCCTTCCTCTTTAGGAATGGGGATGGGCTTGATGGCGCAGCGGTGGCAGAAGGAGACATCGTGGGCTTCGAACTTGGGATCGGTGGTCGCGCTTTTCAGGCTCTCGGTCGCCGAGTTGACCGCTTGCTGGAACGATGCATCGGAATCAAGACGGAACAAAGTGGTTTCAACGGGAACGATTTCCTGTTTCGAGCCGGTGACTTTTCCAAGGATCTCGGAAGCGTTTTTGCAGGACATGACCAAGCTGGAATCCTCATCCAGGAAGAAGCCTGCGAAAGCATGTCCCGAGATGTGGAAGAGGATGCTGTTTAGGCCCATTGCCTGCAAGCAAGCGCAGAAGAGGATTGAGCTGTCCAAGCAGGTCGCGAGACGTTCTTTCAGGACTTGCTGCGGAGTGCGGATTCTCCAGGATGTTCCATCATTATATGGGGGATTTGCATAGGAAATTCCATATTTGTGCAGAGCTTTATAGACACATTCGACTTCATGAAGGATGGCGTCCTTATCCACGGATCCGTCGTATTTCTTGTTTTGGTACCCCACGAGTGGCTTGCCCATATTCTCAACGATTGCCATGTGCATTATGGAGGCCATTTCCGGGAAGTCGGTGATGACGTATTTGACGCACATCAGGCGGAGCAATTCTGCATCGGTGGTGGGGCAGCTGATGGGCAGGATGCTGATGGAGCGGTTCTCGACGCTGATTTCCTGGTCGGCGGCATCCAAAAGACGAACGGTCAATTGGCAAACGGTCGCTGCGTTGAGTTGATATAGCCCAGATGCATCGACGTTGATGAAGGGCAACTCACGCAGCGATAGAGTTTTCCTGCCTTCAATGACGGGGAGAGGCAGGTCTTCGCAGGAGAACAAGGGGCTGGAAAACTCTAGACGGAGCTTGGCGCCGGCGATGTCTTCATCGAGGAGATTCTCGATTTCTACCTTCTTCAGAAAGGAATATTCGGTGGTGAATAATTCGGGGTCGGATGCCTTGAGCATCGCGTCGGTATGGTATTCGAGAAAAGAAAATGTTTTCCCTATTTCCAGGAAAATCTTGGTGTTTGCCGTCTGGTCCATAAATGCAGCCTCGCTGTAGTAGGAAAATTATAAACGATGGAGGCCTTCTAGTTTAGGGGTATATAGAACTTTTTAAGGACAAATTATGTTTTCGCGCGCATAATAAGCGTACAGCGACTATGGCGGGAAAACAAAGCGAGTTATTCGACATCATCAACAAGAATTTCTTTGGCTTGCTCTCCGGGCAGAACAAAGAAGTCAATTTCCTATTGCTTGCCGAGACCGATAGGGCTTTTGGCAGCTCTTTGACCATGCTCTCCCGCAAAAAACTGATAGACGTCCTCGCTGAATTCATCCGCGTCTACCATATTGAGCGCGTTGCCGAGATGGGCGAGAAGCCGGATGAACAGGTTCTCGATAACCCTCGCGCGAAAGCGTCAGCCTATGTTGCGGATTTGGAAAACCGCGGGTGGCTGGAAAGGGAATCCGACATCAACTTCAATCCGATCGTCGGACGCTCTTCGGCCTTCCTTGCGATCTTCTCCGCTTTGACCGCCTTGCTCCGCGACGAGGATAACCCAAACGAATATGCAGGCTCTTTGCTTCAGCTTTACCGCAACACGACATCTTTCGATTACGATAACGCGACCGCTTCTTTGCAATTGATCGAATCCGATTCCAAGGAGTTGTCCCGCACCCTTCTATCCATCAATTCGCGCATCAAGCGCTTCGTCGGAAAGGCGATGGGCGACTCCAGCTTGACCGAGAAGGAGATATTGAGGACGCTTGCCGTCGACTACCAAAGGCTCAATGCCTTCGTCGCGTTCCATAACCTGCTCACCAAGAACAACCCCAAGAAATACGCTAGACGCATCATCGAAGCGATGGAGGATATGCGCTCCGTCGAGAACAAAAACAGAATCATCGATGATTACGTCGCCACCAAGGCGCTTCCCGATGAGCCTTATTCCCGCCATGAAGCGGAAGTCTATATCGACTCGGTCATCGAGATGGTCATCGATCAGATGGAGAACATCGACGCCTCCGTTTCGACCATTGCCTCCAGAAATAGGACATACGTCACATCGTCTTCCGATAGGCTTCGCTTCCGACTCCACAGCGAGCGCGATATCAAAGGCGATATCCAAACCATCCTCCACGCTTTCATCCTGAAGGGGCCCGGCGAGGATTTCGATTATGGCGCGAGCTTCCAGCTCCATAAGTTCAATCAGCTCGACCATCGCTCCCCCTATACCGCCCGCTCTTTGGCGAGGATCGCCCCCAAGCAATTGCCATTCACGCCGACCATCCGAAGCCAAGAGGCGATCGAGAAGGCCGCCGCGTTATTGAACGGCAACGACGCCTATGCCCCGGCGGCGGTGTTCTCCTATTTGGACAAGCACATCGGCAAGCGCAGCCAAATGAAGGCCAGCGAGCTCAATATCAGCAGCATCGACGAGCTGATCTTCGCGATGCTCATCCCCTCTTATTGCGGGTCCGCCGACTCCCATTACCAGATCTCGGCGCCTCTATATGAGAAATTCCATTGCCTCGGTTATGCGATCGAGGATTACCTGATCATCCGAAAGAAGGAGAAAGCGTTATGACCAAAAGCGAAGCATTCAAACGGTTCAACGAATTCTATGCCAAACTGAGCGATTCCGATCGCGAGGCTTTTTCCCGCATCTGCCTGAAATTGCTCGATGAGACGTTCCTGGTCAAAGACCGCGAGGAAGACCGCAAGGACTTCCTGAAAGGCGTCGACATCATCAATGGCCTACGCGCTTATTTCGCCTTCATCGATTACGATTTGGTCCACGATGCCGAGAAGGGCGTCATCTACATCCGCACCGAATTGGATTCCAACCGCGTGCACATGAGAAAACTTGAGACCATCGTCCTTTTGATTCTCCGCGGCATCTTCTACGACGAGTCCACGAAGGCATCCTTGAATGCCAAAATATCGACCACGGTAGCGGAAATCGCACGTCAGGTGGACCGCACTGAAATCTATTCCGGCACCTTGAAAGAGAACGTTGGGCGCTCGGCGGAATTCCGCGAAGCGCTGCGCTCTCTAAGACGCCATAAGATCATCGATTTCGATGAGAATATCGCCCTGGGCGAGACCCCGATCGTCATCTACCGCAGCATCCTGCTTGTGGTGGATGCCAACAGTTTGGATGACCTCGCCAGGAGATTAGACGATTACAAAGGAGGCGCTGACGATGAAGCGGATAACGAAGTTACGGCTGATTAATTGGCATTTCTTCGAGAACGAGGAAATCCCTTTCGGATTGGTCAATGTCATCACCGGCGAGAACGGCTCTGGCAAATCCACCATCCTAGACGCCATCCATTATTTGCAATCCGGCGGAACCTGCAAATTCAACCAAGCCGCCAATACGCTTTCCAGCGGCCGCACCGTCGCCAATTACCTAAAGGCCAGGACCGGCGCGGAAGGGAAGGAATTCCTCCGCGACTCCAGCGACCTCATCGGCCACATCGCCTGCGAGTATTTCGATGAAACCCGTGGACGCCCCTTCGTTTTGGGCTGCGTCCTCCAACTCGTCAAAGGCGTCATGGGCGACCCGCGTTTCTATATCATCGTCGACGATACTTACCGCAACGAATTGTTCTTTGAGGACAACTCCATCCTCAATTTCGATGAGCTGATGGCCAAAGGCAAAGAATATGGCCTGCAGATAGAAGAAGTGGGCAGGAAGATGTCGGAGCGCAAACGCAGGGAAGCGGTTCTCCGCGCGCTTGGCAACCCTCTCAAATACGAGGAGCTGTTCACCAAGGCATTGTCGTTTGAGCCCCTCCAGGACATCGCCCGTTTTGCCACGGACTTCTTGCTCCCCGAATCGCCGCTGGACCTTTCGTCCATCAAGTCCACATTGGATTCCTACCGCCTTATCCAAGAGCAGCTTCGCCAGGAATCAAGGCGCGCCGAAATCCTGAAACCCATCGCCGAGAACCACGAACTATATGAGAGTCTATTGAAGAAGCGCTTTGGCTATGAAGTCCTCGATTGCGATTCGCAGATCCAAACCGCCATCGAAAAAATCAAGGCAAACCAAATCGCTTTGTCCATCGAAGAAGCGGAAGTCAAAGCCCAGACCAAGGAGCGCGAAGAGGCAAGGCGCCTTGCCATGGAAGCAAGGCAGCATGCCGATGAAATCCGCAATTCCAATGACTATAAAGTCCTCGACGGACTGGAAAAATCCAAGGCCGAAGTCGAGAAAGCCTATAACGAGCTCAAGCAAAGAGTCGCCTCTTGGGAGCTCATGATGGGCAACGAATCCGCTTTGGCGAGGCGCATCGGCACATCGCTTGAACTTGCGGCGGTCCGCGACGATCAGAATTATCAGCAGTATCTTGCCCTCGTCGGCAAGTACCGCGAACGCGTTGAGTCCATCCGCGAATCCGTTTCCAGAGAAAGGGGTATTTTGCTGAACAAGCAAGAAGAAATCTCCGCCCAAATCACCGGCCTCGATGAGGAAATCCTGCAGTTGCAGGCCAACGCATATGCCTATCCCCCTTATGTTGAACGCCTGATGGCCGACATCAAGAAGAGAATCAGGGAAGAAAAAGGCGTCACCGATATCGCCATCTACCCTCTTTGCAGCCAACTTGAGATCACCGACCCCGATTGGAGGGAAGCGGTGGAAGGGCTGCTTGGAAAACGCAGGTTCGATTTGTTCGTTCCGCGCCGTTACGTCCCAATCGCCGCGAAGGTGTTCGCCGAGAGCGGACTTCAGGACTATTTCGGCGTCGGCGTCATCGCGTTCGACCCCAATATCGAATACACGGTATTGCCCAATGCCGTTTCCCATAAGCTTTCCGCTTTCGGCGAAGACAGCGAAGGCAACCGCAGAATCCTGAAAGAACCGCAGGCCTATATCGATGCCTTGTTAGGCAATGTGATGCTCGTCGATAGTTCCGAATCCTTTAAGGCGGGACAGCCTGCTTTGACGAGAGCGGGGGTTTATTTCGACGGCAATTCCGTCCGCCATCTCCTCGCCGAGGACATGACCAAACCATATATCGGCCAAGAATCCATCAAGCGCCGCCTTGAAGCGGCTCTTGAGAACAAGGCGGCGCTTGTCGAAAAACTCGGGGAGCTTCAAAAGACCATCGCCGAAGACGAAAAGGTCCTTACCGAAGCGAGCCGCAGCAATGTGGAACAGCTTCTTTCCACCGAGGATCTGTGGCATGAGCTCCGCTTGGTGTCCGATAACCTGGCCTCCATCAACCAAGAGATTTCCAAATACAAGCATGGCCATAATCAAATCCTCGGACTATCTGGTCTTATTGAGGATTATGAGAAGAAAGCTACCGAGAATGACGAGAGGGCTTTAAGGGCCGACAATGCCGTCAACGAATCCAATCGCAAGATCGGTTCGCTCGAAAACGAAAACAATACGCTGCACGCCAAAATCGAAGAGCTCAGCGCCATCAAGCGCAGCAAAATCGAGGATTCCGGCGGCTCAATCGCCAACCTCGAGGAGTTCCTCGATATCCTTTCGCAAGGAAAGAAGGGTCGCGAACTCCGCGATTTGATCGCCTATTCCAAAGGGCCGAACGACAATGAAATCCGCAGGATTGAGCGTTTGATCCGCGGCGCGATGGATTCTTATTGCGCTGCCTATCCAAACGAACTCAAACCCGAGATGGAGAACTATGTCGCCTTCGTCCAGCGTTACAACAAGATCGTCCATGATGAACTTGCCAAACTCGAACCCGAAGTCGAGGCGGCGCGCCTTAAATCCGAAATCGAGCTGCGCGAGCACTTCATCTCCTCCATCCGCGCTTCATTGGATGAGGCGGAAGTCTCCATCGGAGCGCTCAACCGCGCTTTGAGGAACCATCCGTTCGGCTCGGACCGCGAAGTCTTTGAATTCAAAGGCACCAAGAGCACCGACTCCTTGCTTGGCGGAATCTATCGCATCGCGAAAGAAACCAAGCAAGATGCCATCGTCAATGACCTCTTCTCCGAAGACCTTGATCCCGAAGCGGAAGAAACGCTGCAGCGAGTCTTCGATATCCTCTCCACGAACGAGGATGACCCCGAATTCAAACAACAGAGGTTGGAACTCGTCGATTACCGCAACTACCTCAATTATGACATCAAGATCACCATCGATGACGGGGCAAGCGTTCTGTATTACTCCAAGAACCAGGATTCCAAATCCGGCGGCGAAACGCAGACGCCGTTCTATGCTTTGATCGCCGGCGCATTCCAAAGCTTGCTATCCGTTCCCGAGAAGCAACTCGATTCGCCGAGCTCTTTGGTGTGCTTCGACGAAGCGTTCAACAACATGGATGGCGAGCGCATCAAGCAGATGCTCGAGTTCTATAAGGAGCTCCGCATCCAATTGATCATCTCGGTTCCGTCCATCCGTTTTGCCTACATCTCGCCATACGCTGACAACATCATCGCCCTAGCTAAAGTTGACGGAGGAATCGGTATCTATACCGCTACGAAAGATGGAAATTAAAAAGATCATTCTTACGCGTTTGCTGTCCGCTTATCTTAATCGAGATTCTTTTTATAACCCTGCAAAAGTGGGGCAAAAAGTGGTTTTGGAACGCAGGGACAGCCTTTTCAATCCCTATCGCAGGAGCCTTGAAATCGAAGATGACGTCCGCTTCCTTGAACGTAAAGGATTCGTGTTCGTCACCCGTCATGAAGACGCCTTCGTCTCCGTTGAATTAAACAAAGACGAGGGAGCCCTTAAATCAATCTTCGCATATCTTGACATGGAGGACCCGCGAATTGAGATTTCCAAATGCCTGGAGATTCTGAATTCTAGAGCGAATGAGCAAACGGTAGCAGGGCGATTCTGCTCGGCCATGATTCCCAAGCTCTACCACGTCAAACCGTCCACTTCGAATTATTTCTCGGACTCGGCAGAACTATCCAAATTGCTGACGGCGATTGATGCGGTGGAAAAGCTGCAGCAAGAAACGCTTTTCCGCGTTCTGTCCATCCAGCTGTTCGGCAATTCGAAAGAACTCGAGAAAATGCAATCGACCCTAGACACCGTTTTCAGGAAATACGATAGCATTGTTTATGATGAGGAAGACGATCCGCTGGCGGTTCATTGCTTGGTGAAAAACCCAACATCCGTTTTGCTAAAAGGGCCTCTTTGCTTTTCTTGCTTCGGCCAAACCATTGATTTGTCCAAGTGGGAGGGGAATTTTTCGCTGAGCAGCAAAGCCATCGCGGACTTCAATCCCCTTAAGCTCTTCGCGAAGAGGATCATCACGATTGAGAATCTCACTTCGTTTACGTCGTTTGAGGACAAGGATGCCTTGGTAATCTATCTTTCCGGATTCCATGATGCGGCCAAGAAAGAACTGCTGCAGCGCATCCATGAGACTTTCCCCAATGCTCCTTTTTACCATTTTGGGGACATGGATTCCGGCGGTTTCTATATCTTCCGCCGCCTTTGCCAGGACACGGGCATCGATTTCCTCCCATATAAAATGGATATAGAAGCATTCGAGCAGGTGAAAGGATTTGCCAACCGCCTGTCCGACAATGATAGAAAGCGCCTGTCATTGCAACTTGAATCCGATGATTTCGGGATGTTCCATGATTTGATCCGCCTTATGCTCCAGATGGATGTTAAGGTGGAGCAAGAAGCCTTTTTGGCGCTGCAAAATAATTGATTTGCCCCCATACGTTTCGACTGGGCTTGCATTAAAATGTAGGGTATGAAATTCCTTCATCTTTCCGACCTTCATTTAGGCAAACGTCTTCGTGGCTTCTCTTTGCTGGAAGACCAGAGGTATTTTCTGTTTGAGCAGACGCTGCCTTTGCTGAAAGAAGAGGGGATAGACGTGCTCGTGATCGCCGGAGACATCTATGACGTCCCCGCCCCGAGCCAAGATTCGGTCGTGCTTCTTGACGATTTCATCACCGCATGCGCGAATCTTAAGATCAGGGTTTTGATGATTCCGGGGAACCACGATTCCAGCCTTCGCCTTTCCTATGGCTCCAAGATTTTCCGCGACCGCGGCATCTATATCGTCACGGACATCAAAAACAGCGTCCATCCAATCGAAATCGATGGCGTGAATTTCTATTTGCTCCCCTTCATGAAGCATCATGACGTCAACGGCGCGTTTGAGCAGGAGTTCAAAGACTACAATTCGGCAGCTGCCTTCATGGTTGAACAAATGCAACTGGACAATAGCAAAATCAATGTGCTTGTCGCCCATCAGCTTGTGCTTCCGCATCATGGGGATTTGGAATTCGGCGGTTCGGAAGAAGTCGTGGTGGGAACGGTTGGAAACATCGATAGCTCCGTATTCTCCCAGTTCGATTATGTTGCGCTAGGACACATCCATAAGCCTCAGGCGGTTGGAGACAACGCCCATTACTGCGGCTCGCCGCTACGCTACCACGTCGATGAGGCAAGGCAAGAGAAATCTTTCTATATTGTCGACGTCCAGAAAGGCAGGGTCGAAATCACCCATAAACCGATACACGTCCTCCATGAATTAAGAGTATTGGATGGCAATTACGCCGATGTGATTGCCATGCCCCCAAGCGAGGATTATGTGTTCGTGAATCTTTTGGATAATGCTTATGTCGAGAATGCGATAGACGCCATAAGGCAAACGGCATTCCCGCATTGCTTGGGCCTTGCATACCCGAATATCGGGTCAACCGAATCAGGGGAGGAGACCGTTCCGGAATTTGATTCCGAACACCCGGAAGAGCTTTTCCCGAAATTCTATGAGATGGTTTTGGGACAACAACTCACCGATTTCCAATCCGAAACCGTGCTTGAGCTGCTTGGGAAAGCGAAGGAGGGCAGACAATGAAGCCTCTTCGCCTGAAAATGCTGGCCTTTGGCCCATACGAAAAAGAGACGGTCATCGACTTCTCTTCCTTCACGAGCAATCTTTTCCTCATCACCGGCGAGACCGGCGCCGGGAAAACGATGATTTTCGACGCGATTTGCTTCGCCTTATATGGTAGTTCCAGCGGCGGCATCAGGAAGAGCGCGAATTTCTTCTGCGACAAAGCACCCCTAGGAACCAAGGCTCACGTCGAATTCACCTTTTCCTACAAAAGGCACGAATTCACCGTTTACCGTGAGACCACCCGCTTGAATAAAAACGGCAATTCGGTGACGGGTGCTGTGGTGCTGAAAGGGGACTCCTTGGCCTCGGACGTAACGGACGCGAAAGCGGTCAACAAGAAAATCCTTGAGATCCTAGGCCTTGATGAAGACCAATTCCGCATGGCGATGATGATTGCCCAAGGCGATTTCGCCAAACTGATCCATGCAGATACCGCCGAAAGAAAAGAAATATTCCGAAAGATACTTGGCACCGAGTTCATCGTTCGCTTCATCGATATGCTGGGTTCGGCATACTCCGAAAGCAGGTCGGCGTTGCTTAGCAGACAAACTGAGGTCAGAACCGTTTTGCGTACCGTGCAAGTCGATGATCCGGAACTGCAAAGCGCCCTTAGCAGCGACAACTATGATTTGACTTCTCTCTTGCAGCAGATCAAGGACTATGTCAATAAAGAAGGCGAAAGCAGCAGGCCAATCTTCGATGCCTTTCAACAAGCGAAGAGCGCATATAATCAAGCATCGACCGAATATGAGATTGCCAAGAAGGAGAACGAGGATGTCGAGGCGTATCTCTCTTACCTGAGGCAACTAGAAGTGCTCCAGGAGCGAAAGCCCCAAATGAATGAGCTCGAAAAGGAAATTGAGCTCGCGGAGGCTAGCGCGATCCTTTACCCGCTTCAACAGGCTGAACTTGAATCATCCAAGCGTCTCCATGCGGATTCTGTTGTATTGGAGGAAACCAAAAAGGAGGGGGACATGTATCGGAATTCGAATGAAAAACCGATTATGTCTGCCTATGAATCCTCTAAAAAGGAACAAGAGAAAATCCAAGGAATCATAAATGAGCTGCGCAAATTAGAAGAGACGTTGAGCATCTTGGAAAAGCGGCGCGATTTAGAGAAGGATCTCGAAAAGGCCAAAGCCGCGCTTCAAGAAGCTGAGCAAAAGAAAAAGAAGACTTCTTCGGAAATCGAGGAGCTTGATAAGGAACTATTGTCGCTTCAGAAGAAGTGGGAGAATTATGATGACGCTCCTTTGTTTGGCGCAAAGCGAGAACTAGAAGTTCTATTAAAACAAAAACAAGCGCTTCAAAAGCTCTTGGCTGACATCAATGTTTATCGAAAAGCAAATGAGGCCTATTTATCTTTGGTCGCCGAAGCGACAAAGCGCGCCGAAGAGGAAAAAGAGTCTTTTGCCCGCTATCAAGATGGATATCATCGCTTCCTTATGTCGCTTGCAGGCAATATCGCTTCAACGCTAGAAGAAGAAAAACCTTGCCCGGTATGTGGGTCAATTCACCATCCAAAACCCGCAAAGCCTCTGGACGGCGCGCCATCGGAAGAAGATGTCCGCAAACTTGAGATGCTTAGAACCGAAGCAAGCCGCAAAACCGCTGATGCCGAACGCCGCAGGGCCGCTGAGGCATCGCGCCTAGAAGAGCAGCGGCGCAGCCTTTTGGAGCGCGTTGCCGAGCTTCTTGGAAAAGAAGCTGCCTTGGATGGCTCGGAACTCGATGATTTCAGGCTGTCTTTGGATATTAAGGAAAAGACTCTTAACGAGCAGATTTCCTCGTTGACTTCAAAACAGGAAGAAAGAACCGCGGACCAGAACAGGATCAAGGCTTATCAAGAAAGACTCGCCTTGGCAAAAAAGAGTTTGCCTTCGCTGGAACAGCAGCATCAGCAAAGTTTGGTTAGCCTCAAACAATATGAAATAAGGATTCAACAGTTCGACGAGCAAATAAAAGGTCTCGATGAAGAGTCTTTGACGAGCCGTATTCGCGACCTCAATGGACAGAAGTTACAAATCGAAGTTTTGGTAAAATCCGCTCAAGAAAGCAAGCTGGAATATGAAAAGAGAATCCAAGGTTATTTAAGCCGTATCAAAGCACTGGAAGAAAGACTCGCTCTCGATGAGAAAGACGCAGAGGAAAAGAAGAAAAAACTCAGCGACGCTTTGGAGGAATCACCCTTCAAGACCATCGATGAGTCCATGGTCCATTATTTGCCTCCCGAATTATTGTCGTCGAAGCGCAAAGAATCCCAAGAATATGTGACGCTTTATCTAAGAATCAAAACTCTTGTTCTCGAAGGCAAAAGGAAGGGTCTCGGTGGCAAAACAGCGAACCCCTTATCGGTTTTGAAAGAGAAAATGGAGGCATTGAAATCCGCTTTCTCCTTGGCCGAAGAGCAAAAGAACCAAGTGTTTGCACGCCTTGAGTCCAATACCAGGAGCCTAATGAAAGCAGAGGAGCTATTCTCTACCTTTGGAGATCTCGAATCCAAATGCCGCGAGCTCCGCATGCTGTCCGATGCGGCGTCAGGGAGAATCTCCGGAAAGAAAATCGATTTCGAAACCTATTGCATGCTCCATACGTTCGAAATGGTCTTGCGCCTTGCTTCGAAGAAATTCATGTCCATGTCAGAAGGCCGATATGAATTCAGGCGCGAGCAAAGCCTTTCGGGCTCAAAGCAGCAAGGCTTTGAAATCGCAATCCTCGACCACGATTCCGGAAAGCTTCGACCCTCCGTCACGCTTTCCGGCGGCGAGTCCTTTGAGGCATCGCTATCGCTTGCTTTGGCTTTCTCCGAGACCATGCAGCAATCTTATGGCGGAATCGAACTGGATTCGATGTTCGTCGACGAAGGGTTCGGCACTCTTGATAGCGAAGCCATCGATAGGTCGGTCAACGTTTTGAAGGCGCTGTCGGCAAACTCCGATAAATTGATTGGCATCATCAGCCACATCGAACAATTGGAGAGGGCCATCGATTCTAGAATCGAGGTCAGAAAAGGAACGAATGGGTCAGTCGTCAAACTCGTTGTATAATAACCGCGGGCAAGACCTATGAACCTTAAGTATTATTGGAAACACCATCACAACAAAATATTCGCCTGCACCTTTTCCGGCCTGGCTTTAGCTATTTTTTTGGCGGTTCAGATTGCCCTTATGGTTCTTTCGGGCACGAATTACTTCAGTTTCCTGAATATTTGGAATGTCGTGATCACGCTGGCCGTATACACCATCATCTTCAGCGGCAACCTGCGCAA
>CAMORJ010000029.1 GCA_946623775.1 uncultured Bacillota bacterium
TTTTGAACGGAGTTATTGATTTTGTAGGATGGGTAACCGAATACGGCTTCGCCAACGATGCCGGGCTCATCCCTCATCCAGGCTTGCTGACTCGGCAAATCGTACGGGGTTTCGGACTGGTAGAACACCAATTGGCCATTCTCGCCATTCCAGATGAGCTGATACTGATAGAAATGTTCCACCATCATCGCGTGGGCCACGACTTCGTCTCCGTTTATGATGCATCCGTTTTTGGCGTAGTTCTTATCAAAGCCAATGTTCTTGCCGTGGTCTGCTCTCCAAATCCAGAAATGGTCGCAAATGACGAAATCCTGATCGATTTGCAGCGCGACCTGAACGCTTGAAACATCCACGGCCTGGCCCCCGATGCGGAAGAACAAGTCGCTTAACAAGGTACGCCCTTTGATAGTTTCGGTTTTTTCGATCGTCAGGAAGTTATCGATTTCGGTCTCGCTTTGGAACAAAAGCGATGAGATTTTGCAGTTGCGCCCCTTCACAGACATCACTTTCTCCAGCATCGATTCCGCGGACAAAGTCGCATATCCCAAACCCGTGATAACGGTATCGTCGTTCTCCACGCAAATGGTTTGTTTGATGTCGTAGATGCCGGGCGTGAATAGCAAATACCGATGGTTCTTTAACGCATCGTTGATGGTCCTGCCGTTATCCTTTTCGGGCGTCGCGATATAGAAATCGTCAAGGCTAACGAAGTCGGCCTCGTCATTGAAATCAAAGCTCACGGTTTGGCGAAGGTTCTTTGGAACCATGAACCCATATCCCTTGTTTTCGTCAAACACAAGGTACGGTTTTTCAATCACGTCTAAGCTATTTTCCAGATTCGTGGTCCTGGATTGAAGCCACGTTCCAGAAGGAAGCTTTCCTTCGCACCCCTCGAAGACCATGTTGATATTTGACTGGCTCCATGAGGAGAAAGAATCGTTCCTCATCAAGAATTGCTGTTGGCTTCCTGGGTCCACCACTCCATCGATTTGGGTATTCGCGATGTATCCGCCGGAAGACCAGCCGTTCCCGCCTTCTGGGTCGGAGAGCCTGAGGCTGGATTTAAAATGGCTTCTGCGGATAGAAGTGGCTTGGCTGATTGCCCAGCGGGAGATGTTTTCAAAAGACAGGTTCTCGAGGCTGCGCCAGAAATTGATCAAAGCATTCCCCGTGTTTGGGTGATTCCTGACCTCAAGGGTCCCCAAATCGCAATCGTCGGGACTATAGCCAAGGCCTCTCGCGGACATGTAATACCCAAGCGACAAGGTGACGTCTTGGTATTGGCCGGGCAGGAACAGCATCTCGATTCTTTGATTCGACCATTCTTCTGCCCGCAAGGCTTCGTAATGCTGCGAAATAAAGGAGTTGATGGCCGCATGGTTGTCTTTGGGGCTGAATATCTTGATATTCGGGTTGTTGAACTTCCCATTTAGATAGGAAGGGATTTCCAAAGCACACTCCTTGCCGGCGGAATCGTTTCCGACAACGCGCCAGGATGAATCATAATGGGCAGAGGAAAAGGACGTAGCATCAAGCTTTGACGCCTCGCCATAGTTATCCTGCCCATATTCTTTTTCGTATAACCTAAGGTTGGAAAGGCCCGTGGCATTAAAGTCTATAAACGCTTTGCCGTCTTTGAAAGAATAAGACACGTCCCCCATCGATGCATCATCGGAGACTCCCGTTGATCCGCATCCTTGGGTTGCGAAAAGCAAAGAGCATGCGCTGAAAAGAAACAGTATCCTGCTTTTTCTCGACGCTCTTTTAGTAAGTGACGTATTTTCCAACATGATCCAAGAAATAGGGGTCGAAGAGGTCTTCGGAGACAGTGTTGTTCATGGGCGATTCGCCGTCCACGTGAATTTTAACATCGCGGCTTCTTACAAACCAATCCACTTCTTCTTGTCCGATTTCTTTCATCAGGGCAAAATCGATTTGCTTATCCGGGGTTGCGTGCTTTTGGGTGATGCCTCCGCCGAACCAGAAGAGCTCATCCATGCTAAGGACGCATCCATAATAGGATTCCGTGCCGCTATTCGGCGCAGATAGCGACACCGTGTAGTCGGATTCGCCTGTTTTCTCCATCGTGTAAGTGCCATGCACATCCACATCGATGGAGAGCATTTCCTTGCCGACGCTTGGGTTGGCGAAGATGACGCTGTAGACGTATTGATAGGACCAGTCCTTCTTCAAGGCCAGCTTAAGGTCCCATTTATAATCGAAGCCGTTTTGCCCCGCTGCGATTTCCTCGGCGGAGCGCTCTTCGTATTTCCCGTAGAAGGTGATTTGATTCAAAGGCCAAGTTGTCGCATAGACGAAATCGCCTTCTGCCACGTCATCGCGGACGTAGACGGTTTTGGAGGCGGAGCCCCTGAACACGCCTTTTAGGCCGGGGGCAACGGGTGTTGCGGATGAGGAATCCGAATTGCTGGAAGAGGCTTCTCCGCACGAAACAAGAAGCATCATCGGCAGAAGCAACGCCAAATATCGATTGTGTTTCATTATCCTACTGCCCCCAATACTGCTACATGCCATGCGTCTCTTAACGCATAGAAGGTCAATCCCTCCACGACGCAGGTAAATCCTTCGGGATCGGATTCCGCGCCATAGGAATCGCTGACGCGGCTATCGACGCTGTTGCTGCGGAAGACGCTGGTCCAACCCTGCAAGACATAAGAGAACTTGTACTTGGTCTCAGAGCCATCCGAGGCTTTCTTCAAAGTATAGGTCCCCGTGCACTCGACGTTAAAGGTTCCATCCGGCCATGCGAAGTTGTTCGAATTCGTTTCAACGTAAAGCGTGAGCCTATCGCTGGTGCCCGATGCGTTGATCATCGGGAGCTCTCGGGCGGGGTTATAGACGGAACTATCGTAATAGGACATGGGCTGCACGATTTTCCCAACGGTCAAAGTGCCATTATACGATCCGGAGCCTTCCGATGATTCCTTCATCTCGACTTTGAACTGCCGCGAATTCAAGATAACGACCGATTGGTCCTCGCCCGAGAATTCATCCGGTTTCGGGAAGGCCTTAGTCGGCTCGGCCAAATCGGCCCAAATAACCATCTTCGACGTATCGAATGTCCCGTCTTCTTTCAAAGCGATGGTCCTATCCCTCACATCGATGTGACGCACATGGTGGACGGTGACGGGAAGCAAGGCCCGATATTTCTTTTGGCCGGCATTATGGAAAAGTTCCACAACGCGGGTTCCGGAAATGCCGAAGTCATAGACGACTTCCTCCAATTCGCTTGCAGGGAAGGTTTCCCCGTCGCAGACGATGGAGACGCCTTCTGGATTGAACGGCTCTCCCTCGATGTAGTCTTTTTGAACGTCGCCGCTAAGGCTCAATTCGGCTTTCTCGACGATAGTCTCATCGACGTTGACGCTTTCGCTTGCCGCCCAAACGATGGAGGGGACAAAGGCTGCCACGGTCGCTAAGCCAAGCGCGGCATAAACAATCTTGAATCCTAATTTCATTGCCTTGCCTCCTTGAACTTAACGACGTCGAAGAAAGATGCCGCGATGAAGAATGCGCAGGAGAGCACATACAAGACGCATCCTGCGATGCACCGCGGAACGACATAGGCATATGTCTCCATATCGCCCATATTGACCGTGAAATAGATGCCGATTGGGGAAAGGAAGGGAATCAGCAATTTAGCGAAGCAGAACACCACCATCACGCAATAGGCGAGATCCAGTGCCTGCGTCCACTTCGGCTTGTTCCTGTCCACGAATGACATGACCAATTGGATGACGAGCACCCAGATCGCAAAGATCGAGAGGACGAGCAAATAACGGTCTAGGTCATAGGAATAGCCACGGAACGTTTGCCCCGCCAAAACGAAAGCGGCGATCAATGTGCCTAACGCTCCAAGAAGGAGGTAGAACCCAACGAAGGGTATGCGTTTTGTTTTCATTATTCGCTCACCTCCCCGCTGTTTTTGCGTCTGTTCACGATGAGGTAGACGGCGAACAAGGCAACCGATACGCCAAGCGCGCATCCTCCTCCTACGATGAATCCCGTTTGCCATGGCGAGACGATGCTGGCGGAATCGACGGCCTTCGTCGAGCCATCGAAGCCATTCAAAGCGCTGCTGTTGCACAAAGCATAGAGGTAATAATGCATGTTCTCTTTCAAGGCGGCGTGCAACGTCGGATCGGTTTTGACCTTCACGGGGTATTCGGCCCATTCGGCCTTGAATAGCGATCCCGCGTTGCCGCAAGCCATGAAGGTGACGTTATTGACGGTGCAGTCCTGAGGATTGAAATACCTGCCGTTGATGCAGAAGTCGGTGCTGATTAAGCCCTTGAACCCCCACTCTTTGCGGAGGACGTTCACCATCAAGCCGGTATGGGCGTTGACGCCGGTGCAGCCGATGCGGGAGAAGGAGGACATGAGGCCTAGCCCATTGACGCGGGTTCCTCCGGGCGTCTGCACATCAGGATCCTCGATGACGCCCTGGAATCCTCTTAATTCCATTTCGCGGGCGGCTTGTTCGGTCATAAACTGCGACAAGCCCTCGCGGTAGGATTCCTGGGAGTTGAACGCGAAGTGCTTCGCGGAAAGGATCGCGCCTTTCTCAAGTCCGCCGCGGACGAACGATGTGCCCATGATGTTGGTGAGCATCGGGTCTTCGCTGTAATACTCGTGGTTGCGAGAGTTGAATGGGCAGCGATGCAGATTCATGCCAGGCGCCCACACGATCTTGCAGTTGTCCCACAAACTCATCTCGCCGAAGGATTGCCCTTCTTCGTGGACCAATTCTTTGTTGAAGGTCGCGGCGATGATCGGCTCGCAGGGCATATCGCAGGATTTATAGGAGGCGTTGACGTCGCTTTTCTCCAAGGCCATCGGGCCGCTGGAAGAGGCGAGTTCGGCAAGCGTCTTGGTCAAATTGCCATTGGGTCCGTCGGCCTGCCAAGTCTCGGGCGCATTAATAGAAGTGAATGCGTTGCAGTTGCTGCCGCCATTAGGGCCGAACATCGAAGCTTCTTCGAAGGTGATCTGCTCGATGAGGTAATCCCATCTCTCGTCGTCGAACTTGGCGTTTTTGAAATTGGCGATGACTTCCTGCGGCATCGGATTGCCATCATCGTCTTCCTCCATCGCGTGGTCTACGCCCCAAAGCTCTTTGACGGTTCCGCTCTTATATTGATACACGTGCCCGCCGTTTCCTTTCCCTTTGCCTAGATACAGCTCCATGCCGGAGGTGATTTCCAGACCAGGATAGGCAACGGGGAAAGTGCTATCCCAATCGGTTCTGGAAAGGTAGGTGATCGCATTTGGCTTATAGAAATTGTAGTTCGCGCTTTGGAGCTGGTTGGAGATCAGGACGCCTTCCTCGTTCTTATTGAGCAAGGTCGCGTTGATGCCATCTCCAAACGAGCCCCTATCCAAAGAGGTCAAAGCACCTTCTAAAGACGGGTTGAACGTCACGACCAAGTCGGCATTGGGCTCAACATCGTTTTCCAAGAAGAGCTTATTGGAGTTCATCGCATCTTTCTTGACCAGTATGTTGTTAAGCGCCTCATGCGCGCCATTCCCGGTGGAAAGGTAATAGGAGGCGCCTTCCAGGATATATCCGCCGGTCAAGGAATCGTGATTGACGGATTCGCTATAGGAGGCGAGGTATTTCAAAGGAACGTTGATGGTCAGCGTTTCGCTTTCGGAAGGCTGCAGCAATTTGGTCTTCTCGAAGCCTACCAATTGGATCGCGCTCTTCTCGATGCGGTTGGCTTTGTCATAATCGGTAAACGGCGAAGACGCATACACCTGCACGCTCTTTTTGCCTGCGACGCTTCCGGTGTTGGTCACTTTATAAGCAACGTCAAGAGATAGGGATTCGGGGTTGAATCGATAATCTGCCCCATCGATCTTCTCGCGTTCCACCTTAAAGTCAGTGTAGGAAAGCCCATAGCCGAACGTATAGCTGACTTCGTCTTCGTACTTCCACGAACTGCCGGTCTTTCCGCGTCCTGCCCCTTTCGCGCTGGAGGCGTTTCCTTTGCCTTCCACGCTATCGGCGTAACGGGTTTCGTAATAGTAATAGCCGTCATAAATGCCTTCGGCAAGGACTACGTAATGGCCGTTGTCCGCCGCGGTGCAATCGCCGGGGTTCGACCAAGCAAACGGTTGGCCGTCTTGCGAATTCACGCCGAAGTTTTGGGCCGCGGGAGATGCGGATGCATCGACTGCAAAGACGTCTGGCAAACAGCCAGAAGGATTTGCCTTTCCCGAAAGGACGCGGGCCACGCCATCCATGCCATAAGAGCCCGGAAGCCCAATCCAAAGCACGGAGGATACGCGGTTGTCGGTCTTGAGTTCATCGATTTCCATTGGGATGGCGCTATTGAGGAGGACCACCACATTATCGGAAATCGATTTGGCGACATCGATGAGGTTTCGTTCGTCATTGCTTAGATGCAGGGCGGATTGGCTGCCATCGCTATGATCGGAGACGCCATTATAGCCAGGGAAATATTCCCTTCCTTCCCCACTCATTCTGCCGATGACGACCAGAACCGCGTCTTTGTAGGTATCTAGACCGGAGAATTCTCCCCTATCGACGTGCGGCTCCCCAATGGAGAACGGTCCGCCTGCCACGCCGTTGGCCTCGCTGCCTGCGGGGTGGTTGGGGAACGGCTTATTCGCATACACGGCTTCGCAAGATGGGTTGACATTGATGTTCTCGTGGCCCAAAGCATCCAAAAGCGTGATTGGGATATTGGTCAGCCCGTCTTTTAGGGTAACGGAGGATTTATAGGTTCTTGAGCCGCAGATGCCGGCGTAGACATTCATCTGACGGTAATCGGTGATCGGAGGATCGTCGACGTATCCGTCTCTATCCTCTGCGCGGGTCGCATTGTTTTTGAAAGTGAAGGCGCGGGAGCCAAGGATCGTGATGTTCAAAGATTGGCCTGCCGTCTTCCTTAACGGCAGCACGCCCCCATTGTTTTTGAGCATGACGATGCCCTCTTCCTCCAGTTGGGCAGCGATTCTGGCGCGTTCGGTGATTAGGTCCACGCTGTTATCGAAGGAGGAACGGTAGGAGAACGTCCCGAGGTCAGAGGAGATATTGGAGCTGTATTGGATGCCGAAAACCGAGTCGACCATGTTCTTATAGTCGGGAGATGAGGTGGCGATCATTTCCAAGGCGATGAACAGCGACCCAAGAAAGGTCATGGTCACGCCGACGCCCTTTAGCCATTTTGTGTGCTTCATGAGGAGTCCTTTGTGCTGAGTTTATTTAAGTGTTACCCATTTAGTATCCTTTGCAAAACAAAGGGTGGGCAAATGAGCAAATATCGTCATATTCGATGATACTTAATCATAGAAAAAACAGGCAAATGCCACCGGACGGATTATTAATCCGCTTTGGATGAAGGCGGAGCGCATTCGATGACGGTTTTGCCAGCCGCCACCAATTCTCCTTTGATTTTGGGATCGAGCCCCTTCATCGTGATGACGATATCCACATCCGTCAAAGGGCAAGTTTGGAAGGCTTTCGCCACCCCTACTTTGGTCTCGTCGAAAACCATGATTTTCAATGCCGAGTTCAATAGCATCTGCTTTTTGATTTCGGCGGTATCGTAATTTGCTTCGGAAAAGCCGAAATCAGTCGAAACGCCAGTGCAGGATAGCAATGCGACGTCAGCGTGGAACGTCCCCGCCTGCGTGATGGCGGATGAGCCGAGCATCGAATTGCTGTGCGGCATAACCTCTCCGCCGATCGCGACGACTTTATGCTGCGTCCTTGCAGCAAGCTCAGCGGCGATCTTCAAGCCGTTGGTGATGAAAAGCAAATCCTTGTATTCGCTCAAATAACGGACGATGTGGAACAGGGTCGTGGAGGAATCGATGAAAACGGTCATGCCGGATTGCAAATGGGACGCCGCTTCTTTGGACAATATCTTCTTCTTAGAGATGTTGACGCTTTCCCTTACTGAGAAGGAGGTCTCTTCGCTGGCGACGGCACTTGCCAAAGATACGGCGCCAAAAGTTCTTTTGACCAAGCCCTTTTCTTCCATCCTCGTTAAGTCGCGACGGATGGTCGAACCCGAGCAATACACAATCTGCGCCAAACGATTAACGCCGATGGTCCCCTTCTTTTCAAGGACCTCAAGAATTGCTTTTTCACGCTCTACGTCGTACATGCAAAACACCTCCTGGCCTCTGGAATGTATTAAACTCGTTCATATTTTGCCACAAATGAGCAAAATTACCAAACCGACTATAAAAATAATGAAAACTTCGGAGCGGCCTCCCTCCTTGCTTCTATACATTTATCGCGCGAGTACGAATAATTTAACAATCGAGGAAGAAACTATGGCAGAAGAAGCAAAACCAACAGGCCCAACTGGGTCATTCTCTAAATTGTCCGCCGGAAAGCGCTGGTTCTTTTATTTGACCGGCTTTTTCTCAGGCATGTCCGTTATGGCGCTTGAGCTCGGCGCTCAGCGCATGCTCTCCCCTTATTTCTCCTCCTCGCAGGTCATTTGGACCATCGTCATCGCCTTCATCATGGTAGCCATGGCCATAGGCAATCTCATCGGCGGAAAGCTCGCAGATAAATACACGTCCCCCACGTTTTTGTTTATTTTGCTCTTCGCGGCCGCCACATGGGTCATGCTGATACCATTTGTCGGCAAAGCGCTGATCGCGGCAATCGCATTAGGCTTTGCCTCATTCGTGACCAACGGTTATCTCATCATCACATCCATCGTCTGCTGCATCGTCATCTATATCTTCCCTCTTTTGGTCTTAGGCATGATTACGCCGACCATCGTCAAAAACGCGACCCGCGATTTGGCGGAAAGCGGCAAAATCGTCGGTCGCGTCGAAGCGTTCAACACCATCGGCTCCATCATCGGCACCGTCATCCCGACATTCGTCACCATCCCGTTTATCGGCACCAGCGCGACTTTCATCGTGTTCGCTTCCATTCTTTATGCGATAGCCGCGTTCTATTTCGTCAGCCACAGCATCCTTAAGATCAAGCACATCGTCATCGCGGTGATCGCCTTAGGCGTAGGAATCTCCTCCACCTTCATCGGCACCGCTTTCTGGGACACCAGCGTCCTTTATGAAGGCGAATCCGAGTACAACTACCTCCGCGTCGAGGAAAACGACTCGGAAATCATTTTGTCCACGAACGTATTGTTCGGCGTCCAGTCCATCAAAAAGAAGCAAAAGGGCCTCACCAACATGTACTACGATTACGCGATGGCCGCCCCCATCATGAGCGGAGTCCTCGACCGTCCGCTTTCCATGTGCATCCTAGGACTTGGGACAGGGACATTCCCGAGCCAATGCTACGACTTCTTCGGCGATCAGATCGCAGAGGTCGACGGCGTGGAAATCGATGGGAAAATCGTACAGCTCTCGCGTAAATACTTCTCCTTGCCCGAGCAAATCAACGTTTTCGTCGAAGACGGAAGGGCGTTTCTGAACACCACCAGCAAGAAATACGACATCATCATGGTCGACGCCTATCGCGACATCACGATTCCCTATCAGATGAGCTCCGTGGAGTTCTTCACGCTGGTCAAAGACCATCTCAATCCCAACGGCACGATGGTCTTGAACCTCAATATGTATTCCACCGACAAGGCCTCCATCGGCGACTATATCGCCAGCACCGTCGCCCACGTCTTCCCGCAAACCTACCTTGCCCCGCTATCCGATATCGATGAATCCGGAAACGTCGTCGACGTCGGCAGCAACTGCGAGCTTTACGCCATGAACGGCGCCAACCCATTGGAAAAGCTAAGCGAGCACGTCGACGACATCGAAGACGTTTCGCTATGGAACATGATGAAGCGCGTGGAGGATAGGCTTACCAAAGTCGAGGACAAAGGCTATCTGCTCACCGACGACAAATCGAAGATCGACCTCCTCGGAATGGACGTCATGGATCAAACGATCGCCGCCTACCTAACCTATTACAGGAAAAGGATGGAAGGCATGAATCTCATCGAGATGATTCAATTCATCTTAGGTTAATGAATCCTCGCGCGTGCTAAACTAATATGCGTGCAACGGAGGTATTCCGCATGAATAACAAGCATTTCTTTTCCGCATCGGTGATAACGTCGGCTTTCGCCATGGCCCTTTCTTCCTGCACGTTTGCGACCAAGCCTCAAGCGCCATCCAGCGCACCCGAAGGCGAATCCACTGCTCCGATATCCTATTCGGAAGGCGATGAGGTCGCTCCTGCGACAAACGTAGTCCCCCTAACCTCTTTGCCCACCAAATCCCGCAACTTCTACCAATTGCTCGTCTATTCCTTTGCCGACGGCAACGGAGACGGCATCGGCGACTTCAAAGGCATCATCGATCACCTGGATTATTTAGAGGATTTGGGCGTAGGCGGATTGTGGCTGAGCCCAATCCATGAAGCCAGGAGCTATCACGCCTATGACGTAACCGACTATTACTCCGTCAACCACCGTTATGAAGTCACGGTGAACAACAAAAAATACACCTTGGATACCTTGGTGAGCGAATGCCACCAAAGAGGCATCAAAGTCATCCTGGACCTAGTCCTCAACCACTCGGATTCGTCCTGCTCTTGGTATAGCCAGCACCGCGATTGGTATTCGGGCGTCGATGCCTTCGGCGGGAACATGAAGGACTTCAATTACGATAACCAAAATCTGCGCGAAGAAATCAAAAATGTCGGCAAATATTGGCTAAGAGAGCACAATGTCGATGGTTTCCGCCTCGATGCCGCGAAGTGGATCTACAATCGCGGCGGCGTCAACGGAGAGGCGGACGACGATAAGAATTATGCCTGGTGGCAGGAATACTATAACGCCTGCAAAACCGTGAATCCGAATGTCTACATGATCCAGGAAATCCTCACCGACCAATCGGGGGATATCGTGAACTACTACAACACGAAGATGGACGGAGATTTCGATTTCGATGCGATTCCCTACATATACGAGGCATCCAGGGTCGGCTCCATCTCCGGCTATATGAACCATCTGAAAAGGGTCACCTCGGGCATCCGTCAGATCAATCCCGCGGGAATCCATTCCAGCACCGTATCCAATCACGATATCGGACGCATCCAGAACTATAAGAAGAGCCTAAAGGTCCTAAGCGGGTCCGCGCTGGCCTTCGCTGGGCTTTTGAATGTCTTGGCCCCAGGCGATTCCTATATCTACTATGGCGATGAGCTAGGCATGGATGGCACGTGCTCCGGCACCAGAGAAGGCTATTACGAAGACCTCAACTACCGCACCCCAATGCCGTTTTCAAGCGGACGCACCAATTCCGAGAACTACCTATATTCTTCCGTGCCCGGGAAAACGATGACGAGTTCCACCTATAAGAACGAATCGCCCGAAAATTCCTCTTTCAAGAACGTCTACCGTAAGGCAATGCAGGCCAAAAACAGAGCTCCGGCATTATTCCAAGGCGAAGTGGAAGTCAAAGAGGTCGAGGACGAGAACATCGGGCTATACGTATCCAAAAACGGCCAGTCCAGCGCATCCGTTTTGTTCAATGCCTCATCTTTTGCAAAGAAGGCGGTCCTTAAAGGAGTGACTTCTTTCCTAGGCGAAGCGTCATTGTCTGGAAGCTGCACCCTAAAAGGCAACGTCATCACCATGGCCCCGTATTCCGCCGCGGTATTCGAAGGCGATGTCAGCGTCTCCGATATATCGGGCGGGATTCCAGCGACTTCAGCCACCACCGCCACCATCGCCACCTCCACCACTCAAAAGGAAGCAAGCAAAGACGAGTTCGGCCAAGAGGTTACGTCCGAAGCATCTGGCTCTCTTACGATCCACTGCATCGCCCCGGAATCCTGGGGCCATGTGAATTGCTATGCGTGGGTCGGGCAGAACCAATATTTGGGCGCATGGCCAGGAAGCGCGATGCAAAAAGAGGGGACCCAGTACACGATTAACATACCCCATGGGGCAAGCAACATCATCTTTTGCAGCAATGGCCAACAGACCGTGAACCTATATAGAAACAAGCCAGGCGAATACTGGTTCAAAATCGAATCGGGCTCCGGCAACAGCTATACCGGTGATTGGTATACTGGCAATCCAGCAATTTGAAACTAATTCTCATTCAACCGTAACGCTTTTGGCGAGGTTGCGGGGCTTATCGACGTTATAGCCTTTTAAGCACGCCACATAATAGGCAAGATAGAATGCAATCGAAGAGATGATGATACTCGAGAGGTAACTTGGGTAATCTTCAACGACAATCGCGTCTCCATTCTTAGATAGTTCGCTCGTAGAGATGACATATACCTTCGCGCCACGGGATTCGACTTCTTTGATATTGCCTCTCATGCTCGCCGCAGTGAGCTTATCGGTAACGAAAACGACTACAGGGGTCCCCTCTTCTATCAAAGCGATGGGCCCGTGCTTCAATTCTCCGCCCGCAATAGCCTCAGAATGGATATAGCTGATTTCCTTTAGTTTCAGCGACGCCTCAAGAGACATGTAATAGTCATATCCCCTGCCCAAGTAGAAGATATCGCCCTCATTCTTGATGGCCTCAGCGATCTCTTTCACATTATCTTTGTATCTCTTATGGATGTGGGCGATGACCCTGCAGGCTTTGTCCAAATCCTTCTTCACGTATTCGAGGTCGAAAACCGCTGCGACAAGGAAAAGCAAAGCGACCACTTGTGCAACATAGGCTTTCGTAGAAGCCACGGATACCTCTACACCCGCATGCAATAGCAGCGAATAGGTGCACGCCCTTTCTAGCGTAGAGCCCTTGGTGTTCGTGATGATAAGCGTCTCAAATCCGCGTTCTTTGACTTCCTTAAGGCAATGGATTAAATCCGCGGTCTCGCCAGACTGAGAGATCAAGATGACAAATGGCTTCTTGCCAGGGAACATCGGATGAAACGCCCATTCGCTCGCGATGTAGGAAGCGGTAGGAATACCCATCTCCTCGAAATAACGCCCTCCAACCAAGGAAGCGTGATAGCTCGTTCCGCATCCTAAGAAGATGATGTGGTCGGATTCCCTTAATTTGGAAATCAATTCCGGATCGAAGGAGAATCCTTCATCTAGGCAATAGTAGTTCGTCATTCTGCGGATGACGGGCTCTATCTCCTCAATTTCCTTCATCATGTAATGGTCATAGCCATTAAGGGTATGACGGAGTAATTCCGCCTCCTTGGTGACGCGTTGCTTTTCGACTGGATTTCCATCGAAATCGAATACACGGTACCCCTCTTTTTCTATGTAGCCATATTCTTTGTCGTCCAATTCCACGAAGAGGTTCGTGTATTCGATCATCGGCGAGGCGTCGCTGGCAAGCAGATGGAAATCCTTCCCCACCCCCATCAGCAAAGGCGAAGCGTTCTTCATGACGTAGATCCTGTCTTCGCCTAGATGGATTAAACCTACCGCATAGCTGCCTTCGATTTCCCTCATGGTGGAGGCGATGGCTTTTAGGACATCGCCGGTCTTCCTGAAATGGAATTCGATGAGATTCACGATGACCTCCGTATCGGTGTCCGTAGAGAAAGAAACGCCATCTTCCAAAAGGCGGCTTCTTAGTTCCAGGTAATTGTCGATGACCCCATTATGGACGATCGCGAATTGCTTTCCTGACGATAGATGGGGATGGGAGTTGTTTTTGTTGGGCTTTCCGTGCGTCGCCCATCTGGTATGGCCTATCGCTACCCTTCCCTCCACGGATGGTGGAATCGTCGAATCGAGGAAATCAACCGATCCCGCCTCCTTGAAGATCTTGATATCGCCATTGCCAAAGGCAACCCCGGCCGAGTCGTAGCCGCGATAGTCCAGGGTTTGAAGACCCGCGATGACAAAGCGTCTGGACTGCGGTAGTCCGACGCATCCAACAATGCCGCACATGATTATCTTCCCAAATATTTCCTAAGCTCGTATTCGCTGACAGAGGTGTGGTATTCCTTCCACTCCCTCTCCTTGGCTTCCAGATACCTTGGGAAGATATGCTCTCCAAGGGTTTCGCGGAGGAGCGCGCTTCTTTTGAATTCGCCCACCGCTTCATGAAGCGTCTCGGGGAGATGTTTGATTCCCATCTCCGCGATGACGTCATCGCTAAGCGCGAAGAGGTTATCCTTGACTGGGGCGATAAGCTTATCTTCGCTCGTTTCTTTGATTCCCTCCAAGCCGCAGGCAAGGATGCCCGCAAGCGCCAAATAGGGATTCGCGCAGGGATCGACGTTCCTCATCTCGGTGCGGGTGGCAAGGCCCCTTGCCGCCGGGATGCGGATAAGCGAGGAGCGGTTCGCATCGCTCCAGCAGGCATAGATAGGAGCTTCGAATCCGCTGACAAGGCGTTTATAGGAGTTGACGATTGGATTGGTGAGAAGGGCCAGGTCGCGGCAATGGTTGATTAAGCCGCAGATCCACTTCCTGCACAGCAAAGACAGCTGCATGGGGTCATTCTCATCGTAGAAAAGGTTATGGCCCCTGCTATCGAACAGGGAGCAATTCGTATGCATGCCATTGCCAGCTTGCCCCTGCAAGGGCTTAGGCATAAACGAAGCAAGGTATCCGCGCTTCCTGGCCACGACCTTGACGACCTGCTTAAAGGTCTGCACGCGGTCGCAGGCAGTGACGACATCGCTGTATTTGAAGGTGATTTCGTTTTGCCCTGGGCCGACTTCATGATGGGAGGCTTGGACGACGAATCCCATGCTCTCCAGCATCAAGGCAATCTCCTTGCGAACGTCCTCTCCGCCATCGAAAGGCGACAAATCGAAATACCCCGCCCTGTCGGCCGGAGTCAAATCGGGGGTTCCGTCCTCTTTGAGTTTGAACAAATAGAATTCGGGCTCGAATCCGATGTTGAACGTATCGATTCCCATCTCCTTCATCTTGGCGACTTCCTTCTTAAGGACGTACCTGGGATCGCCGATGAAGGGTTTGCCATCCGGCATATAGACGTCGCACACGAATCTAGCGACACCCTCCTCGAAGGGAAGGGGAAGGAAGGTGTCGAGATCCGGATGCAGATACATATCGGCTTCTTTGATCCTGACGAAGCCCTCGATGGAAGAGCCGTCGAACATGATCTTGTTCTCGATCGCGTCATCCAATTTGGTAACGGGGATCTCTACCGCCTTAATCGCGCCGAGCATGTCGGTGAACTGCATGCGGATATACAGGATATGGTTGTCCGCGATGATCTTCTTGATGTCTTCTTTGGTCATGGTTTGAGTCTCCGTTATCAATGCCTTTTCGACATTTTTCTCCAAACAAGGCGTGATGATAGACGAAAAATCAAAAATGTCATGTATATTTTAGTTACATGATTTTCGCATACTCATATTTCTTTAGGCTTTATCGCATGTTTTTGTATTCTAAAACTTATGTTATTTTTGGTTGCAAACTCAAAAAACAGTTATCAAGCGAATAAGTCGGCGTGCGATCCCGTGCGGAACAAAAGCAGCTCCAGCTCTTCGTCGTCAACGCAATAGACCAACAGCCAGTCGGGTTTAACATGGCATTCCCTAAAATCGCGGTATTCACCGGTCAAAGCATGGTCGTGGTATTTTGCTTCCAAAGTCTCTTGATTGGCGAGTTTGTTGACGACTTCTTCAAGCAAAGACAAATCAAGCCCGCGTTTTTTCGCGAGCCTGAGATCTTTAAGAAAACTGTTTGATCGAACAATTGTCAGCATTAGACTTCCTCCAATATCTCTGCAAACGAAGAATGGCGCTTGTATTTCTTTTTGTCTTTCTTCATTTCCCCCAATTCCGCAAAAGCGGCTCTTGTAGCCGCGTTAGGAATGTCTATGCGTATTTCAAAAGGTATTCTCTGCTCACGGACGGACTGCTGCAGGAACAAAGAAATAGCCGTAGATAAATCCAGTCCGAACTGAGAGAACAAAGCAATAGACTGTTCCTTAAGCTGAGGGTCAATAGAGATGTTGGTGCTGACTTTTGCCATAAGAATACCTCCATTAATATGGTATTGTTTTATGCGCATATTATCAATATGTTGTGCGCATATGGTATTTCTT
>CAMORJ010000030.1 GCA_946623775.1 uncultured Bacillota bacterium
TATATTGTGAAAGCGTTCGGGGCTTCTTTGGTGTTATGGCAAGCATTGCTCAAATAAAATGTTCACGAAAGGGTGACACTTTTGTGACGCGTGTGCGTGTATACTTCGATAAATAGATTGAGGAGAGTGCTATGAAAACCAATAAAATGCTACTTGTTGTCTCATTCGCGATTGTTTCTTTGGCTTCTTGCTCCTGCGGAGGGAACAAAGACACCATTACGCTATTCAACGCCGAAAGCAAACTGATCGGCACGCCTAAGCCAGATCCCGATAATCCAACGCAGACGCTTCCGATGATTGAGCAAAACATCTATATGGGGAGCCTGCCGACCTACCATCACAAAAACAAAGGCGATGTCCCATATGTCAGCGTCAAAGACCTGGCCGCCGCCATCGGCGCGGCCTTGCCATCCGTCATCACCCCAGGCATGACGGCCGAAAACAAATCCGATGGATTCTATTTGTATTCCCAAGACAAGAAGGGAGAAATCGTCATCGACGCCGCCAAAGACGTCATCAAAGTCAAAAGCGGGCAGTCCTTTGCCACTCCTATCCTTGGGGTCAATAACGGCATCGCAGGCGACTATGGCACCCCAAGAGGCAATTCCGTCAGGGAAAGCGACAAGACCAAAGTCTATAAAGCCGACGGCGGCGAAGTGCCTGAATTCGATACCTTCGATTTCGCGAAATACAATTTCGACATCGTTCTCCAAAACGATCAATGCTATGTCCCGGTTGAGGCTTTTTCCAAGATTCTATTCAGGGACGTCAGCCTCGATTTGGCTTATAACGGCAGCGAATATTTCACCAACGTGTCCAATGCCTCGTTCCTAGGGTCCTTGGCTTACTCCTCCAATGGCTATTTCCATGGCATGAGCGGGATCTATGCCCCGAGCAAGAAAAAAGGGCAAGGCGAAGCCTATCGCTTTGAATGCCCGACCGAAAAGCTGAAAGAGGGAAGCCAAACCGAGACTGAGCCATTTACCAGGTACTTGGTCCTTAACGAAGACTCGACTGGCTATGCGATGATTTGCAAAGGCAATGAATTGGATTCTAGCCAAGCCGTCGAGGATGTGGAATCCAATTATACATATGTGTGGGCGAAGAAAGGCGACATCCTGAAGGTCACCGTCTCTGATGAAAAAGGCCCATTGGGCGACTATCAGATCCATATGAATCAGACCAGGGTCTTCTCCGATTCGATTTCGAGGGAAGTCAGCGCCTATAACTACGACATCCTCCGCTTTGTGTTCGACACCATCTATGGCCTTAAGGACGTCAAAGGATATAAAGACGCGGTTTCTTTCTTCCAATCCGCGGGCGTTGAAGCCGGTTTGAAATCCAGCAAAGTCAGCGAGTACAACGCGGCCCTCAGCAAATTGATTGGCTATGTCGATGACGGCCACACCGCCTATTTGAACATGTCTCACTATTCCAGCATGGCCGAACTAGATAATGAAGGAACATATAAAAAATCCTCCATTGGCCAAAGAACCGCGAACATTACCGCCTTGTACAAGAAATACATGTCAGCCAAAATGGCTAAAACGAAGCAGCTGAATCCCGATGACCAGAATCCCGATGACCCACCTTATTATCAAGGCATCAAGTTCTCTTCCAACAAAGAGACTGCGATCCTCTCTTTCAATGTCTTTGAGCATAACGGCGACGAAATCAAAAACATGAAGGAATTGTTCCCGGCCGACTATGAAATCGAAGAGCAGAACTACAACATCCAGACCAGGGCCAAGTTTATCTTCTCAACCCCTGAGGGATTCTCTCAGGCTTTCAAAATCCTGGACATCATCAATGCGTCTAGCAAAGTCGTCAAGAACGTCGTCATCGATTTAACCACGAATACCGGTGGCGCCATCATGACGCTGCCTTATATCTCCGCCTTCTTCAGCGACGATCCGCATTATGTCCTGAGGGATGTCAATAATGGCGTCACCAGGGAATACCATTACAAGGTCGACCTCAATGGCGATGGCGTGTTCGGCGGCGAAGGCGATACCTATAAAGGCAAATTCAATTTCTATTTCCTAACCAGCGGCGTCTCCTTCTCCTGCGGCAACTGCTTGCCGGGCTTAGGCAAGGACGCGGGCGCGAAGATCATCGGCGAGACTAGCGGTGGTGGAACCTCCCCCGTCGGCGTCTATTTCGATGCGCTCGGAACCTACTTCAACATCTCCAACCATTATCAGATGTGCTACAAGGTCAATGACAAGTTCGTTCAAAATGACTCCGGCATCGCTCTCGATCACCCATTCCCGCTTAGCGAAGATGGCAATTGGTATGATCCGAATGCCGTGAATGCGTTTATCAATACGCTGTCTTGATCATTGAGGCATTCTTCCTGCCGCTTTTCGCGGCAAAAATGGAAACTCCTCTGTTTGAGGCTGACATGGCTGATAGAAAACACTCACGCCTTTCTATCGTCAATTGAAAAGCAAAACTGAATGCATATTTGGCTTTCCGCATCTCAAAGTGCTAGGACGAGTTCTTAAGAAAAAGCATTTTGCCCTCCGCGCAAAGACCTCCACGATACTGGACGTTGGTCTCCTTTTAGGTCGCTAAAATTGTCAAAAGAACGAAAATAGCAACTTTGTCGGTTTGGAAACCGCGGAATTATCCACCGTATTTCTTAAATCCGTCTTGTTTTCCTTGTGGGTCTCGTGCCTATAATGTAGTAAACAATCATATTTTTATTAGCGCGCACGATAGTGCTGAAAGGAGTTTTAATAAAATATGAAGAAAAAATTAGCGTTCATCTTCGCGGCTGCTGTCCTCGGATTAGCTGCTTGCGGTGGCGAATCTGCCCCTGCCAGCGGTGAGAAGACCCCAGCAGATACCAGCCAAAAGAGCGGAACCAAGACTAGTGGCAAGTCTGCCACCTCCAAGACCTCGAAATCCCAGACTTCGAGAACTTCTGCTGCCCCGAGACCGTCGGCGTCCCTCAGCAGCGTTGATGTCGTTGCCAAAGAGAACAAACTCTATCTCCAGCTCAAGGGAAGCTTCGCCAATGTCGAAGCCGCTAACTTGAAGTTCGCGCTTGGCTTGCTCGAGTACAACTCTGGCTCCGAAGAAGCCAACTGGCTCGTCGGTAAGGAAACCCCCGCTGAAGCAGACTACAACCTCACCGCTACCATCGCTGAAAAGAACTGGACCCTCGACTATTGCGTCAGCGACATCGCTAACGTCAAAGCGGGCATCTACAACATCTATTTCGGCGCTGCATCCAATTTGATCGAATATGCTGCTCTTGGCGCTGACTTCGCCGAAGTCAGTGGCGCCAAAGCCGGTTTATTCCGCGGCTACACTCGTTCCGACCAGAATGTAGGTAGCACGCTTTCACTGTGCCTTGACGAGCTCCCGCCGATTGCCTTGACGGAAGCCAAAGTCGTTTATGAAGGCGAAAAGCTCTATGCCATGATCGGTGGCGAAACCACCAAGACCTTGGAAGAACTCAACGCTTACGATTCCTTCCTCAACTTCCAGAACACCAACGGATATAGCAACACCAGAGTCCAGAAGATGGTTGATGAGCCCGTCGAAGGAACCTACTACTACACCTATGTCGTTGATGGAGCAAAGGCCTACATCAAAGCCGATGTCTCCTTCTTCACCGCCGGTGGCAACTACAACACCCACCTCAACATCACCAAGAACACTCAGGCCAACTGCAAACTCGATGTCTCCGTCGACCAGAACTATGACTTCGAAGCTTTGAACCTCAGAGTCAATGTCTTCTGCGACACAACCAAAGGTCAAGCTGATGGTGCGGATTACTTCTGGGGCAACCTCGGCTTCAGAGTCTCCGCTCTCCATGAAGAGTCCGAACCTATTGAAGTTGAATAAGTTCCGCCCTTAAGTTCTAACTTATAACGAAACTGCCGCAACCCTAATGGGAAGCGGCAGTTTTCTTTATCTTTTGAAGGCAATCAAAAACGCTCCAGCCAATTGGCCGGAGCATTTAACGATGCAACAACAGCCTCTTAAAAACCGAAGTTGTTGACCATTGGGACGATCTGGTATTTCAAATAGATGTGCAGAGGGATGTCGACCCCATCTTTTTGCAGAACGACGTCTTCGTTAAGCTCATCGCCGTCTTTCAGGTCTTCCACGCTATAGATGGGAGTCCTTTTGCCTTCGTTGTTGTGGGTGTGGACGCTGAAAGACAGGATACCTTTGAAAAGCGAGGCGTCCAAGACCCATTCATCGATAGGGCCTTTGGTCTCCTGAATCCTGAAATGGGTTCCGCCATACCAATTCAAAGGGAATTTAACCTTAGCGAGGGAAAACCCTTCTCCTTTTATAGATAGTTCGATGATAGGGTTACTGTTGAAGGGGTCGAAAACAGGGCTCCCTTCATTTTTGGACGGCAAAGCAGGATCCATGAAGATGTGTTCTCCTTATTTGATTAAATTATAAAGCCAAGACTGCTTAAACAATAGAGGGAGATGCATGAATTTTTAACTTTTTTCATGCCGAAAAGAAAAAGCAATTTATACAAAATAATGGGGGCGTGTATGTAAAAACGGCGATTTGTAACTGCTTGGCGATATTGCGTCATAGAATTCTGTGGATGCAGCTGACGAAATATAGCCAGCCCGTTGAAATTGGAATTTGTCAGTGTGGCAATTAGTTACTTTTACTTAACAAATGCATTAATCAATACCTGTGATTTCGCAAACTTATTGTTTGCAGAAATCCACGCGCGGTTAAAATGGGATTATCGCTTCCAGGTTTTTTCGTAGCCTCCGCTCAATCCATTTTTTTGGAAAGATGCGGGTGTCCGATAATTCGATAAGAGGGTAGGGGATTATGAAGGTTGCGTTATTGATGCCAATCTATCAGCCATCGGACAAAGTCCTTCCTTTCTTGCGGACATTCGATCCCTCTGATTTTGACGCCTTCCTCGTCGTGGATGATGGCTCAGGAGAAGAATATAAAGCGATATTTGATCAAGTAGGAGAATCCACTCCCTTCGAAGTCCTATCCTATGTGCCGAACAAAGGCAAGGGCAATGCGCTTAAGACCGGAATGAAAGCCTTGCTGGAAAAGCATCCGGATTTGGATTTCATCATTACGGCAGACGGCGATGGCCAGCATTGTTTGGAAGACATCAGGAAAGTTCGCGATGAAGCGAAAAACAATCAGGGGTCGCTTCTTTTGGGCTCTCGCGACTTCAGAAAAAAGGGAGTTCCGTTTAAAAGTCGCTTTGGCAACGCATTCTCTTGTTTCTATTTTTCCGCTGCCTTGCATAAGAAAATCAAAGACACCCAGACCGGGCTTAGGGCTATCCCGTCTTGCCTATTCGACATCGCTTTGAAGACCGAAGGCAATCGCTTTGAATACGAAAGCAATTTCCTGCTATCCCTTAGGGGATTCCCAATCATTGAGGTCCCCATCAGGACGATTTATGAGGAAAAAGGCGAGAAGCGCATCACCCATTTCCGTCCCATTGCGGATTCGTTGATCATCTACAAGACGCCTCTTCTCTATATCCTTGTCAGCGTTCTCAGCTTTGGACTGGATATTGGGCTATTCCATATTTTCTCCACGTTCGTGTTTGCCGAAGATATGGCTCAGCGCGTCTTCATCAGCGCTCTTATCGCCAGGGTCATATCCGGCGCCTTCAATTTCTTCATGTTCCACTTCGTCGTGTTCGGGCGGAAAGACAAGATTGGCAAAAGCGCGATCAAATACATCATCCTTTGGGCCATCAATTACGGTTTGTCCAGCTCCTTGACGTATCTATTCAATGAGCTTCCGATGCAATTGACCTTCATCAAGGTCATCATCGATATCATCTTGGCGATATTGAATTACCTCATCAATTGGACTTGGGTTTTCGCAAGGAAGAAGATTGCGAAAGGGAAGGAGCAGAAATGAAAAAGCGCCTCCCTGTGGTTTTATTTGCAATCACTGCGGTTACTCTTTCGACCATGGTGTCGTTCAATATTCTCGACACCTTTGTTTTCACCCACGAGGCTGGCCAACTATCAGGGCCAGATAATTTTGACTTCGATGATTCCGGCGCATCTTTCGGCGGGCTTTCCTCTTCTGCCCAGAGCACCAAAACCAAAAGCACAAAGACGTCTAAGTCTTCTGACGGCCAGGCTTCGACTGCGACTGCCCCCGTGTTCTCTTCTTCTGAGGCAGACCCCAATCATACGACAGTCGAATACATCGCCTCGACCTATACGATCAAAAACAAACCAGTCAATTATCATTTGGCCAGAATTCGTTTGAAGAGGCTCTCGGACCTCCGAACCATGATCGCCACCAATAGCGCAGGCTATTATGGTTCCAACATCACTCAGCCATTTGGAACGCTGATCAACAAAGCCGAATCCGATGGGGCTCCGCATGTTTTGTGCGCCATTTCGGGAGAATACCCGTTCTGGCAAGGAAAAAGAGGCTACGTAGTCCGCAATGGCACGACGTATCGCGAAAGCGTCAGGACAAATGAAGGCGAGGATTTGGCCATCTTCAAAAGCGGCCAAACCCTTTCTTACCTAGAATCCGAGCATACCCTGTCCGAATTAAAGTCCACATATGGGGATATTTATCAGAACTTCTCCTTTGGGCCGACCCTTGTGCTCAATGGGCAGATACAGGTAACCGAAAACCAAGAAATCGATGGCCAAACCATGTCGCAGAACGAAAGGACCGCGATTGGCTTTGGCAATGGCGGCGTGCTTTATTTCGTTGCGACCGAGGTAAACGGAAACCGCAATTCCTCAAACGCGGCCTCGTTCTCGCTCCACACGCTTGCCACATTCATGCAAAACCTCGGATGCTTCTGCGCATATAACCTCGACGGCGGTGCCAGCAGCGCGTTCTATTGCGGCGATCAAATCCGCACATCTGCTGAGCGCAATTTAGGAGACATCATCTATGTCGTCGATGCCTAAGAAACCTCCTCTCAAAGAAAGAGGGCCCTCTGCGATGTCGCGCGCCATCGCCTCAATATATCTCGGCGGCGCAGTATTCTCGGCAATCGTGACGGTCGTTTATTATTCTGTGGACCATGGCCTGCGGGATGTGCATATGACGTTATTGTTCATTCCGAATTTGCTCGCCGCCTTGATTTGGTACGTCATGGCGCTTTGCAAATATCATCCCTGCGACCTTGCGAAATACCTTTTCTATATGGCTTCTCCATTTCATTGGGTGTATTTGTTCATGAAGGGGGCATATGATATGGCTAAGGTCACATCGAACTGGCTATTCACCTTCCTTCTGGTAGCGGCTCTGCTCTATGTAGCCTCATTCGTGGTCGAAATCATACACCGAGCGAATGAAAAGAAGCAGGACGTGCATTGATTATCGTCCTAAAAGGAGAACTATATGAACAACATCCCGACCGTGAAAATCGGCATCGTCGCGGTTTCGCGCGATTGCTTTCCGCTCGAGCTTTCCGTCAAAAGGCGCAAAGCGTTAGCGGAAAAGTATAAGGAGAAATATGGAGAAGCCGACATTTACGAATGCCCGATCTGCATCTTCGAATCCGAAACCCAGATGGTGGAGTCTTTGGAGGATATCAAAGCCCATGGCTGCAATGCCCTATGCGTATATCTAGGCAACTTCGGCCCTGAGATCTCCGAGACGATGCTTGCTAAATACTTCGATGGCCCGAAGATGTTCTGCGCCGCCGAAGAAGAAAACGTCGGCGTGCTTTCTAGCGACAGGGGAGACGCTTACTGCGGCATGCTCAATGCTTCCTACAATCTGAAGCTTCGCAACATCAAAGCCTATATCCCCGAATCTCCTGTCGGCGACGCCGAGGAATGCGCGGACATGATCCATGACTTCGTGCCGATCGCGCGTGCAATCATTGCTTTGAATAATCTTAAGATCATTTCCTTCGGTCCCCGCCCGCAGAACTTCATGGCCTGCAACGCCCCGATCAAACAGTTGTTCAACCTCAATGTCGAAATCGAGGAGAACAGCGAACTGGACCTTTATGAGTCCTTCCTAAAGCACGAAGGCGATTCTCGCATCGCCAAAGTGGTGGAGGACATGAAAAAAGAGCTTGGTGACGGAAATAAGATTCCTGCTGTCCTGCCAAAGCTTGCCCAATACGAATTGACCCTCCTCGACTGGATTGAAAAGCATAAGGGCTGCAAGAAATATGTTGCCATCGCCGGCAAATGCTGGCCTGCTTTCCAGACGATGTTCGGATTCGTTCCTTGCTATGTCAATTCACGCTTGACCGGGAGAGGGATCCCCGTCTCCTGCGAAGTCGATATCTATGGCTGCTTAAGCGAATATATCGGCGCCGTCATCTCGCAAGACGCCGTTACGCTTCTTGATATCAACAACACCGTCCCGAAAGAGATGTTCCATAAAGACATCGAAGGCAAATTCGATTACAAATTCCGCGACACCTTCATGGGCTTCCACTGCGGCAATACCTGCTCCAAACTCCTTTGCCACCCCGAGATGAGGTATCAGAAGATCATGGCCCGTTCCTTGCCCAGGGAAGTCACCAACGGAACATTGGAAGGGGACATCAAGCCGGGCGAAATCACTTTCTACCGTCTGCAATCCACGGCTGACAACCATCTTTATGCCTATGTAGCGGAAGGCGAGATCCTTCCCGTCGCGACCCATTCGTTTGGTTCCATCGCCGTGTTCGCCATCCATGAGATGGAGCGCTTTTACCGCCACTTCCTCATCGAGAACGGCTTCCCCCATCATGGCGCTGTGGCGTTTGGCCGTTATGGCAAAACCTTGTTCGAAGTCTTCAAGTACCTCGGCGTTGAGAAGATCGGCTACAACCAGCCCGCTTCCCTTCCATACCCAACTGAGAATCCGTTCAAATAAAGCGCGCGGCTTAATGCGATAAATGAAAATGGCCTCCGGAATTGCTTCGGAGGCCATTTTGCTTAACTGCTTATCGATTAAGCTGCCTGGTAGATGGCGAGGTAATCGAAGTTGGTGCTGCCGCCCTGGGTGGTGAGGACAATGGAGTTGTTGCCAGCGTTGAGGTTGGTGATGGCAACATCGTACTCAGTCCAGTTGTGGTATTGGTTCTTAACGCCTTGGGGTGGCTGTTCGCCGGTCAAAGTGATGTTGAGGAGGTCGTTGTCGATGGCTTGGCCATTGACTTTGATGGAGAACATCTGGGCGAAGGTGAGGGTGCTTGTAAGCCTCGGGATGCGGAGGCTGATGAGGGCCTGGCCTTCTTTCGCGTTTTGGATTGCGAAGGCGATATCAACGGTGATGTTGTTTAAGCTTCCAAGATATTGGTTGCCGGAGACGATTTCGCCTTCGGTGGTGTTTTGCTTGATTTGAGCAGAAGCCGCTCCTTCGCCGGAGAGAACCGCTGCCTCGGCTTCATAGATGACGGGTGTCTTGCCTTCTTTGAAGGCTGCGGCTCTTGCGATGGCTTCGGAATCATCGACAGGCTGCGGGGTGATGCCTCCGCCTTGGCCGGACCAATCGCTGTCCCAGCCGCCTTGGCCCCAGTCCCAGCCGCCTTGTCCTTGGCCGCCGCCTTGCTGTTGGCCATCTCTGGAGTTGTTGGGTGGAACGGTGCCATCGAAGTGCTCGTTCAGCCATTCGAAGCGGGTGGTGACCCAAGCCTTGGTCAAAGCCTTGGCATCGGCTTCGGTTCTGCAGTTGTAGTAGCTGGAGCGGACTTCGTTGGCGACGTTGTTTTCGTTGGAACGGCCCATCTGGCCAGGATACTTCTGGAAGTTCCTTGCATAGTCGTCAACGTAGGTGGAGGAGTAATCATCGAGCAGCTGAAGCGCTTTGGTGAAGAATCCCTTCGCCCAGAGGCCTTGCCAGCGGGTTTGGACTTTCTGCATGAACCATGCGTTGTTGGTGAGGATGGAGATCCAGGGGTTGGAGCAATGGGAAGCGAACCATTCTTGTCCGGACTCATTGACGTTCTTCTTCAAGCCGAGGGAGGAATCCCAGTCCCAAGGATTGGTGAGGGTCAATAGCTTATTGCCGCTCTCGGACATATCGAGGGAGAGGTAGAAGGAGGAGCGTCCAACGTCTGCGTCGCAGCAGATTTCGTTGAGGATGTACATGTTGACGAAGGAGTCGATGTCAATCGTCTTGGCAAGGGCGGCCTCGGGATCGGTCTCGTTGCTTGGGACGACGGATTCGACGCCGGTTTCAGGATCGGTGGAGATTTCCTGGAGCTGGTTGCGGAAGGTTGCGTTGTAGAGGACGGTATAGCAATTCTTGACGTGGTTCTTCAAGAACGGGACCTGCTCGTCGCCGTAGATCTTTGAGCTGATGGTGTAACCGGTGGCAGGATCTTCTTCGCCGGTGGCTTTGGCAGTGATCTTGGCAGGGACATAATCGGAATCCGGGAACGCGAAGGTCGGATCGCCGTCTTCTTTCGCCGCTTCCTCGGTCCAATAGCAGTCATACTCGAAGAAGTAGCCGATATCGGTGCCCGTGTAGTTCTTCGCGGGTTCGTTGATATTGACGCGGCCTTTGCCGGTTTCTTTCTGCTCGGCGAGGAGGTAAAGTCCCCAATAGCTGTCGTTGATGTAGAAGTGGACAGGGGTGAAGTCGGTGCAGAATTGGCCATCCATCAATGTCTTGCCCATGTAGTAGGACAAAGCGCTGCGGAGCATTGAAGGGTCTTTGACGTCGGCGAGAAGAACCCATTTCTTAAATGTCTTGCCGCCGTTTAGGCCGAATAGATTCTGCTTTTCGGAGAAATTGATCTGGAAAGGCTTCTTGGTGTAGCTGGAAGTCCAGTTGCCGCGAACCTTCATGGTGGCTTGAACATCGGTAAGTTGGAATTCCACGTCGCAGTTGGAGGTGCTGATGGTGCCGCCAACCTTTGGCTTCTCATCGTATTTGCCGTATTGAGTCGCCCAAGCGAGGTCGGCGCCTTCGGTGGTGCTGAAGTGGATCTCCGGCGCGCCGTCTTCGAAGATGAGGTAATCCGCTAGGTCGTCGGCCGGCTCAATGGAGGAAGCCTTGGACGAAGAGGAGCTGGCTGCACTGGAAGAGTTGGATGACGGCACAGGCGGCATCGAATCGGTTTTGGAGCTGGTTTCTTGGGGGACATTAGATGACGGTGATGCATCTGGCTCAGAAGCGCTCTTATCCCCCGAAGCGCCGCTAGATGGTTGGTTAACGCCTTGGCATGCGAATAACATGAAAGAAGACGCTAACGTTAAAACAAGTTTCCCAAATTTCATGGATACAAGTCCTTTCTTTATAAAGAAATATATCGAGGCATATGGTGCGCGAGTAGGGCGTTATTTGCGTTTATGAGTCGATTAATTTGTTAATTAATTCAATTCCAAATGATGAATGGGCTTAAATAAAACCCAACAAAGATTTCGCGCCGTGGTAATCTAATACGGTATCGGAAAGACGGGGGTAAACTCATGAACATCCATAAGCACATCGATGAATTGATCGGCAAAACGCCTTTGGTGGAACTCACCAATATCGAAAAGGAATTAGGCCTTCACGCCAAAATATACGGCAAGGTCGAATTCTTCAATCCAGGCGGTTCGGTTAAAGATAGGATCGCCCTTGCCATGATCAATGACCTTGAGCAGCGCGGCATATTGAAAGAAGGCTCCACCATCATTGAGCCAACCTCCGGCAACACCGGAATCGGATTATGCTCAGTCGCCGCGATGAGAGGATATCGGGCGATCATCGTCATGCCCGAGACGATGTCCATCGAAAGAAGGAAGCTGATGAAGGCCTATGGGGCTGAAATCGTTTTGACCGAAGGCAAACTCGGGATGAAGGGCGCGATCGCCAAAGCGGAAGAGCTTGTTAAGGCGATTCCAAATTCCGTGATTCCGAGCCAATTCACAAATCCAGTGAACCCGTGCATTCATTTTCAGACCACCGGCCCTGAAATCTATGATGATTTAGACGGCAAAGTCGACATCTTCGTCGCCGGCGTCGGAACGGGCGGAACCATTTCCGGCGTAGGCAAATTTTTGAAATCAAAACTGTCGGACGTTAAGGTTGTGGCGGTGGAGCCCGCTGGTTCGCCAGTGTTATCAAAAGGCGTTTCGGGCCCTCACAAAATCCAAGGGATCGGTGCAGGCTTTGTCCCTGCGACCGCCGATGTATCCGTGTTCGATGAAATCATGACGGTTGAGAACGAAGACGCTTTCGAAACCGCAAGGATGATCGGCAGGAAAGAAGGCTTCCTTGTCGGCATTTCTTCCGGCGCGGCGACATGGGCAGCCATTCAGATCGCAAGGCGGGAAGAGAACAAAGGGAAAAACATCGTCGTGATTCTTCCTGACACGGGCGAAAGATATCTCTCAACGGATTTATTCAAAGAATAAAGGTTTATCGAATCAGATAACGGTGACGTTTTTGCCAGAACCTTTGCCCTGGTACATTTTCTTATCGGCGAAACTGATCCATTCTTCGTTCGAGAAACCTTCTTCGAATTTTGAAACGCCAATGGTGATGGTCAGGTGGACTTTGTCCCCATCGAATTCGAATTCTAGATCTGAGACGGCTTTTCTCAATGCCTCTAGCTGCTGTTTGAACTCGTCTAGGGAAGAGGGCTTGTTATCGATGATGACAAATTCCTCACCGCCATAACGGCAGAAGAACGCGTCGGCGAAAAGCCCGTCGGCAATCTTCGCGACTTGCTGCAAAACATGGTCGCCGGAGACATGGCCATATTTATCGTTGATGAGCTTGAAGTCATCGATATCGAAGAGGGCTAGATAGTAATCGGTTTTGTTCTCTACGCTGTCGAAGAAGTCATAGAGGGCATAGCGGTTGTTGACTTGGGTCAGCTCGTCGGTGCGCGATTCGCCCATGATTCGCTTTTCAAGCCGCTTGGCGTAATTGACGAAGAACACAAGATAGGCCGCGACGAATAGGAAGGCTGCCGCGGAATGGAAGGAGAACAGGAAAATCTCCAGCCATTGGGGAATCGCATATACGGGGCTAGTGAATCTGGACGAGATATAAAGGCCTAAATAAAGGGCGGCAGAAAGACCGACCCAAATGATGGATCCCTTCATTCCAATCCCTTTGTAGGAGAAATAGGTGGTGATGAAGGAAACAACGCATAGGCTAATCAAATATAAGCAGAAACCAGACCCAAATCCCATGTAGATGGTGCAAACGGTGACGAAAGCAAAGAAGTGGTTTCCGCAAAGCAATGCGTATAGATAGAATTTCTCTTTCCTGAGGACCAAGAAGAAAAGGATGTAGCAGACAATGCTCCCGATGTTGACGAAGAAAGGAACCCAGGTCTTCGTTACCAGGAACAAAACGAAATAAAGCACATGGACGAACAGATAAACTATGTTTGCGGTATAGCAGGTTTTCTTGATGCTCTTTTGCCTGCTGGCGCTTTTTCTGTTTTCGGAAGGGGATAACTGCTGTTGCATGTCGGATTAATTCTAACATTCAAATGTTAGTTTGACTATTTCAACTCTATTTAAGCACATTAAATAGTTCTTCTGCGTCAGCAATTGGGATTGTCGGCGACATTTGTGCTGCAAGCTTCGCGATAACCTGCATAAAGAATGATGCTTAACGCTGGGATATAGGTCAGCCAAACCAGCAGATCCAAAATTAAATAAGGTGCGCCTTGCTGCATGAGCGACCTCACGACGATAAGGCTGTCTGAGATGAAAAAGACCAATAATCCGACAAAAAGAAGGAGACGTGTATTCGTTTTCGCCTTCCAGAAACGCAGGAAGGCAATTACGACGTTGGTCAGCAAGGTGACGCCATAGAAGGACAATATGCCTAATCGCAAAGTCAGCTTCCCCATGATGAGCAAGACGACGATAACAACAACCGGCAGCACGATCCTAATAATGATGTCGACAAGATGCATCCTCAAATGCATTGCGAATAGGATATGGGCCGCAAGGAACAAAACGAAGCCGATATTCTGGAAGATCGAAACATCGGCCACACCCTTCAGCACGTTGAATAGAAGCGAGATGAATACGTCCGCCAAAAAGCAGACGGTCAATCCGATTCCTAGGAACAAGGGAATCTTCCTTTTCGTTAAAAATATGAGGGACGTGCATGCGATAATGAGCGAACAAGCAATCACCAGGACGCGGAAGACCAGAACGGTTTGATCGAACAAACGAAAGATGCATGCCGCAAGCAGCAATGCGCCAAGCGTCGGGTAGACGCCTAATTTTAATGCCTTGTCGTAATTCATTTGATTGCAAAAACCCTTGCTCCATATGGGCTGATTCGGCCTTTCTCGTCGATGCTTCCCTGTTCGACTAAAGCTTCCGCGGATTCGATAGGAAGGCCAGCTGGCAGCTTTGCCCATTTGCTAGACAAATTGACCACGATGAGCAAGCGCTTGTTCTCAAAGACCCTTTGATAGATGAACAAAGAGGCAGGCGCTTCGACTGGCTCAAAGCTCCCTTTGGTCAGCTCTTCGCGTTCATACCGCAGCGCAATCAGCTTTTTGTAATAGGAGTAAATGGAATCCGGGCATTTCGTTTCTTCTTCCGCGGTGAACGATGGTTCGTCTGCGGTGGCGGGGAGCCAGGCCGGTTTGCCAAAGTCTTCTTCGCTCCAGGGCATCATCGCCCTGCAGCGATCACGGTCAAGGTTTGACGTGATCTTCATGCGAAGAGCCTTTGGCAAATGCATTTTTCGGCAGAGCTCATTGATCATCAAAACCGAGCAATCCTGGGATAGCGATGGGTCTTTTGCCGGACCGTTTTTGGTTCCCAATTCCTCGCCTTGATAGATGAATGGGGTGCCGCGAAGAGTCAGAAGGATGGTTGCTAAGGCCTTCGCGCTTTCCGCTCTATGATGCTCAAAGTCGCCGAATTTCTCTATCGACCTTTGCTGATCGTGGTTCTCGAAGTAGTTCGCGTTCCATGGAATGGATTTCTGGTAGGAATAAAGCACCTTCTTAAGATTCTGCGGCTTGAATTTCTTGGTGAAGGCGCCTCCAAGCTTTTTGGTGACGTCCATGTGCTCGAACGTGAAGAACATATCGAGCTCGCGGTTTTGTATGAACCGGAGGCCGTTTTGGACATCGACGTTGAACGTCTCGCCGATGACGACGCAATCGTAATGGGAGAACACATCGTCATAGAAACGTCGGAGGATGCGATGGTTGCCTTCGGTCATCAGGTAATGCTCTTGGCCTCTTCCCGACGGGAATACGCCTTTGCCGTCCTCATAGGATTCCTTATATATTTGGTTGATGACGTCGCAGCGGAACCCATACACGCCTTTGTCCAAATAGAAGCGGAGGATCTTCTCGACCTCTTGGACGACGTCTTCGTTATGCCAATTCAAATCCGGCTGCTGCTCGGCATAGAGGTGGAGATACCATTCATCCAGGCCCTCCACGTATTTCCAAGCGGAGCCGGTGAACATCGAGGACCAATTGTTGGGCGCTTTCTTTGGCCCTTTGCCTTTTTTGAACACGTAGTAGTCGTGGTAGGGCTGTTCGCCTTTCAATGCTCTCTTAAACCATTCGTGTTCCGACGATGTGTGGTTGACGACGAGGTCCATCACGATGCGCATGTCCCTCTTCTTCGCTTCCTCTAGAAGCTCATCGAAGTCTTCCATCGTCCCGTAATCGGGGTGGATGGAATAATAATCCGCGACGTCATAGCCCATATCGAACAGCGGGCTTTTGTAGATCGGGGAAAGCCAAAGGATCTTCACCCCTAAATCACGGAGATAATCCAATTTGGAGATGATGCCTTGGATATCTCCGATGCCGTCCCCGTTGGAGTCGCAAAAACTGCGCGGATAAACCTGATAGATGGGACTGGAATGAAATAGTTTTTCCATATGCTTGCCTTGCTGAATTATCTTAGCATAGACAATGGTGATAATCATTTGGTGGCGTGAGCGCCTAGTTCGTT
>CAMORJ010000031.1 GCA_946623775.1 uncultured Bacillota bacterium
TATACGGAAATAGTGCGTTTTGTGAAAACAACAAAAGCGATACAAATAAAACAATTCAAAATGTTTTGAGTCATCTTCTCTTCCTTAAAAATATTAGACACATTATTTCCAATAATGCTTATTCTATATCGTACACTACAAACCCTTTGTATTCTCATTGCTCAAAACACAGCATCTCTACTAGAACATTCAAAAATAACAACAGCGATAATTTCGAAGAGATGAATGAACAAATAGTAAGAATCAAAAATAAGGCCTTGGACTTTAAAATAGGTATTTCAAGTGTTTTAAATAAAAACTATAGAAAAGCAATAGATCGCTTTTTTGATGGAACATATTATTTTTATCTAATTAACGATTTTAAATGTTCGAATTACATTGAATACGCTGATAAAGGATTGCTCTTTAGTTTGGTAAGTTCCAGCGTTATAAGGCTTCCGGAAGAAAAAATATCAGCTTTAAAAGAAAACAATTATGCAAGATTTAATAAGACTGAAATAAGAAAACTAATCGATTTATCTTTCATACATCTATCCAACAAAGAAAAAACTTGGGTTGAATTTCTAAGCAATAGAAAAAGAGACAAATTTGGGTTGACGATTTTAACTACAACTTTCTGCAATGCAAAATGTCATTATTGTTATCAAGCAGGGGCAAAACATGGACACATGACTGAAGAAATCGCGGAAAAGATTGTTCAATTTATTAAAGATAAGAAAGCTCAGAGCTTTCACATTACGTGGTTTGGAGGAGAGCCGCTGCTCAACCCAAACGCCATTTCTTACATCACAAAAAAATTAAAAGAAAACGACATCATCTACAAAGCTTCAATGATTTCTAACGGGTATTTGGTTGATAAATATATTGAAGAAATGACAAGTAAATGGATGATTAAAAATATTCAAATTACATTAGACGGAATATATGAAAAGTACAATTTTGTCAAAAAATTTAACAACGATAATAATGCGTTCAATAAAGTTATATCAAACATCCACCTGTTAAGTGAAAAAGGGATAAAGGTATCAATTAGACTGAATTTTGATAAAAGCAATTATCAAGACATTTTAGAATGCATAGATTTTATTGCGAAGGAGTTTGAAAATAACAACATGGTCAGAGTATATGCAAATAATATTTATGGCCCAAAAGAATCATATTGCTTACCCGATGGTACAAATCTATATTTTGTCATTTATAAAAAACTAATAGAAAATGGATTTGTTAAGGCGGCTAGCGATTTAAGAATCTCTTTAAAACCTTACCATTGTTTTGCGAATAACAAAAACCATTATGTTATCAACTACAACGGAGATCTTTGTAATTGTGAACATGGGGTATCCGATTCTTCAACATACTCCTTTGGGAATGTTCAAGTGAAAGAAACCGATGAAACAAAGAAGCAATTTTGGCTACACAATAAACTTCCATATTTTAAATGTAGATCGTGTAAGTATTTATTCTTGTGTAGAGGCGGATGCGAATGGGATAAAACTCAAACAAACTATATTTCCTATCCATGCGTGTGGTACAAAGATTTATTGCCAAAATTGCTAAATGCTCTTTATAATGATTTACATGGAAATAATTGAAGAGAAAAACGTAATCTCGCTTCAACAATCAGAAGCATCAGGTTGTCGTGATAATAATCCAGATGACGACTGCCCTTCGGATTGTTTTTGTTGGGATTAGTAATAATGCAATTTTACAAAAAGTCGCACAAATGATATGTACCCAGTTTCCTGGACTAGTTGATTGGATTATATCATAAGGCACTCATGGATGCTTCCCGGTATTTCGCCGGGGGCATCCATTTTGTTCAACTCTCTAACTTTTTGGGCGATTTCGGGGCACCCCCAAAAAACTTTAAAAAGTAAGAAAGGCTCTTATAAATCGGTAACCCATACCTTTTTGCAAGAATTGCATTCCGCTTCTACGACTTGTCAACCGTCGTCAGCGGCAATGATCCCTTTGCGATTAATGAATTCGCTGTCGCGGTAGGGGCATCTTGCTTTGCCGCTGCCTCCATATTAAGACAACCATATCAACGCGACTGCCATGAAGGCGCAAAAGCATTCGTCCAATTTGGAAACTCTTTATATAATTAGGTGCCATGAAAAAGTTTTTTAAGAAGATTTATTCCAGCATGGCCCTCAATATAATTGGAGGCCTGGTTCTGCTGCTGTCCATTTTAGGCGTCGTCGTCAGCGCGATAGGATACTTCAGCTTCGACGATGCTTTCAAAAACGAATATGCAACCGTCACATACCATATGGCGGACGCGGTGACTTTAAACGTCAACGCCGACCACCTGCAAAGCTATTTGGACGGCGATGAGAAAGCAGAATACGACGCGACGTTGGGTCGCTTGCAAAATGAATGCAAAAAACTGAACGTCACAATCGTTTACGTCATCGTCGTGGACCAAACCGATTATGGGAGGTTCTTCTCCGTCTTCAATGTCGTCAACAACGAGGTCGACGGCGATAGATATACCCCATGGGAATTGGGCTATGAGCGAAAAACCTCAAACGACGAATACCGCGAAAAATACCGCGCCTTATATGAAAAAGGATCGAAATACGAAACTGTGTTCCGCCTCAACACCACCGACGGACAGCACCCGCACATCACCACATTGGTGCCTGTTTTGAAATCGGACGGGAAAGTAGGCGGACTTCTTTGCGTTCAGCGTCCAGTGGCTGAGATGAGAAAGAAAATGGCGCCGTATTTCAGCGCGATTATCATCAGCGTGGTCGCAATGGTGATCGCGGCGGCTGCTATGGCGGCGTTATTCATCAGGTTCTCAATCATCAGGCCCATCAACAAGGTATCGCAGGAAGCCACGCGTTTCGCTAGGGAAAGCGTGCAGGGCGAGCCTCTTGGAAGAATCAGCCGATACGAAGTGCTGGACAATCTTTCCCGCTCCATCGACTCCATGGAAGGCGACATGGTCCTTTATATGAACAATTTGACCGCCATCACAGCGGAGAAAGAGAAAATCGGGGCGGAACTATCTATTGCGACCCGAATACAAAAAGACTCCCTCCCCGCCGTTTTCCCTGCCTTCCCCGAAAGAGACGAGTTCGATATCTACGCCTCCATGGATCCAGCCAAAGAAGTTGGAGGAGACTTCTATAACTTCTTCTTTATAGACGAGGACCATCTGGGATTGGTCATTGCAGACGTTTCGGGAAAAGGCGTCCCCGCCGCGCTTATGATGATGGTCACGAACATCGTTCTAAGCAACAGGGCCAAAGTCGGCGGCAAGCCGAGCGAAATCATGGACTACGTCAATAACGATCTATGCGAGCATAACAGCGAGCAGATGTTCGTCACCGCGTGGCTTGGCATTTTGGAGATCTCCACCGGCAAGCTGGTTTCGTGCAATGCCGGTCACGAAGACCCGATTGTCTGCCGTAAAGGCGGAGACTTCGAAGTCGTTAGAGAAAACCATGGCTTGGTTTTAGGCGTCATGAAAGGCGTCCCGTTCACCGATCAGGAAATCACTCTAAGCGCAGGCGACAAGCTGTTCTTATACACCGATGGCCTCCCCGAAGCGAAGAACGCAGAAGGCAAACTATTCACTATCGAAAGGACGCTTGTGGCTTTGAACCGCCATAAAGACGAGGGCCCGCAAGAGCTTCTTGCAAGCGTCAGGCAAGAGGTCAATGCGTATGTTCAGGACGCACCTCAATTCGATGATCTGACCATGATGTGCGTCGAAATCAAAAAGTAACCGCATCTTTGATTTCGGCTTGGACGAAGAAGATGCGTCCTTGCTAAAAGGGCTTCATAAAAAGATCGCCGCTACATGCGTGCGTTCTTCTGGTGGATTGACTCTCTTTGCCCAAAGTTCCCGGACTTAGCTGAAAAACTTTAACGTTCTTTCGAAGTAAGGATGCGCTTAATGATCCAGTTTTGGAATCGCTGGGGCATGGCGTTCAGTAAAAGCAGCCCCGCGTTTCGGTTGATTTTGTAGACGTATTTCGGCTTCTTCTTGCCGTTGATGCGATAAATCAAGTTTGCAATCTTGCTGGGCGGGATTCTCTTGCTTTCGACGCGTTCGACTATGCCTTTGAAACGTTTGGAGTTTGTTTTGTATAAAGATGTGCTGTTAACAAACCGGTCGAGCCTAGCCTGACTTACGTCGAGCAGGCCCGTGTCGATCGCGCCAGGGCGCACTAAAACGACCTTGTAATCCAGCAATTGCAATTCCATCCGCAGCGAATAGGCGTATTTCTCAATAAGCGTCTTGCTGATGCCATAGATGCCGGTAAAGGGCAAAGGATCCAAGGGGCCGAGCTCTGAGGATATCATGATGATTTTCCCCTTTGGCTTGAGTAGGGGCAGGAAAATCTTGTTGACCCGATACATGGAGAATACATTGATGTCGAATACCCGGATGAAATTCTCCTCGGACATTTCGACGAGTGAATCCAATTCGTATATCCCTGCGGCGGATATAATCGCGTCCAGGGTTACGTCTTTCTCTTTGATGGTGTTGAACGCGGCGACAATCTGGTCTTCTTTCGTAATGTCGGTTTGGATATAAGTCAGTCCGTCAATTTGAACAGCGGGCTCTTTTATGTCCAATCCAAAAACGGCATAGCCGTTGTCAGCGAACGCCTTGGCGATTTCTAAACCCACGCCGCCAGAGGCCCCAGTCAATAAGATTGCGCCGGAATCAGGACTCATGAATGAAGGATAACACAAAACCTCGCCACCCTCAGCGATAAATTCTGATGCGGACTTTAGGTATTTAACTCATACTAAAATTAGATTAAACATAGCTATCAAGCAGGAGAATGAACCATGATAATCAGAGCATCCGCAGACATCCGTTCAAACTACAATGCCGTCATTGAAGAGTGCCGCCAGTCAGGTGAACCGATCTATCTTACGAAAAACGGACAAGGGGATGCGGTTGTTATGGATATCGACTCTTTCGAAAGACGCGAGCAACTTCTTAAGGCTCGGCAAATGATTTTAGAGGCTTACATTAACGGCTTGTCTGGGGCAAAAAACTATAGCACAGGAGAAGTAAGGGCCACGATGGATCAAATCATTCGAGGAGAATAAAGATGGATCTTCGAATTCAATGGTCAGAAAAAGCCGTGGGGGACCTTGGAGAGCGCGTTGCTGAACGAATTATCGAAAAGCAACCAAAATACTCTTGTTATTCAGCGCATCTGCCATAAACTTTTACGTGTTATGTGGGACTGGCCACCCACTGAAAACGTTCACGTTGTGGCAGATGCGTGAATAATCTTTAGAAGCCTTACCATCAGCAGCGTCTAACGCTGTTTTCTTTTTTGGAGGTTGGAGCATGTGCAAATTCATCTTTGTGACGGGCGGAGTCGTATCGGGGTTAGGAAAAGGAATCACCGCCGCATCTTTGGGGCGTCTATTGAAGGCGCGCGGGCTTAAGGTCGCCTCTCAAAAGCTCGATCCGTACATCAATGTCGACCCCGGCACCATGTCGCCTTTTCAGCACGGCGAAGTCTACGTTACCGAAGATGGAGCCGAGACCGACCTTGATTTGGGCCACTATGAGCGGTTCATCAACGAAGACCTGAACCGTTATTCCAACCTTACCTCCGGCAAGGTCTACTGGAATGTGCTGAACAAAGAGAGGCAGGGAGAATACTTGGGCAAAACCGTCCAGGTCATTCCACATATCACGAACGAAATCAAAGAGTTTGTCTATGCGGCCACTAGACACGGCAACCCCGATGTCCTTATTTGCGAAATCGGCGGCACGGTTGGCGATATCGAAAGTCAGCCGTTCTTAGAGGCCGTTCGCCAAATCGGCCTAGAAGCGGGGAAGGGCAACGCTTTATTCATCCACGTAACCCTTATTCCTTATTTGGAATGCGGCAAAGAGCACAAGAGCAAGCCAACCCAGCATTCCGTCAAAATACTTCAGAGCTTGGGAATCAATCCTGATATGCTTGTTCTTCGTTGCAGAAAGCGCCTTGAAAAGGACATCTTCGGCAAGCTTGCATTGTTCTGCAACATCAAAGAAGACTGCATCATCGAAAACCGCACCTTGCCTAATCTCTATGAGGTTCCGCTTATGCTGGAAAGGCAGCATGTCGGCGACATCGTATGCCGTGAGCTGCAACTCCGTCCAAAGAAACCCGACCTACAGCAGTGGAGAGATTTGGTCGACAAAATCAAGCACCCGCATTGCTCGGTAACGATTGCGATGGTCGGCAAATACGTGAAGCTTCACGACGCTTATCTTTCTGTCGCCGAAGCATTGTCTCATGCTGGTTTTCACCTTGGGGCCAAGGTCAAAATCAAATGGGTCGACAGCGAAACCGTGGCCGATGAAAACGTGGCCAAAAAGCTTGAGGGCTGTGCGGGCGTCATCGTGCCTGGAGGATTTGGCAGCAGGGGCATCGAAGGCATGATCTCCACCGCGAAGTATTGCCGCGAATCCAATATTCCATATTTAGGCATTTGCCTTGGAATGCAGGTCGCTGTAATCGAATTCGCGAGGGACGTGTGTGGATTAACGGGTGCAAATTCCCGCGAATTCGATCCCGAATCCCCATACAAAGTAATCGATTTTTTGCCTGGCCAAGACGATGGCAAAGAAAAGGGCGGTACGCTGAGGCTCGGCCGATATGAATGCCATCTTCAGGATGGGACGACCATTAAAAAGCTTTATCAGCAAGAAAGCATCGGTGAGCGTCACCGTCACCGCTACGAATTCAATAACGAATTCCGCGCGCGGCTTGAAGAGGGCGGCCTGGTTATCGGCGGAACCTCGCCAGACGGCTTTATCGTTGAGACGATCGAGGTGAGAAACGATTACTTCGTCGGAGTGCAGTTCCACCCCGAATTCAAATCAAGGCCAAACCACCCGCACCCTTTGTTCTTGGGGCTTGTTGCTAGCTCTTTGGGAATTAAATAAGCGACACGTGCATTCGTTTTAAATGAAAATCGCCTCGAGAACAATCCCGAGGCGATTTGCTTATTTGTCTTGCGATGCTTGGTAATTCAGCAATAGCGGAATGACGAATTCCACTGAATGGAAATACGCTACGCGCTGAACATTGTTTTTGGCTTGGGAGGAAAGCGCCAACATCGCGATAGCCCCTGCGTCTTTGACGATGAAGTCGACTACGCCATTGCAAGCGTCCTTTAACGCCTGATCATCATAGGCGGTTCCCTCCGCATCCAGCTGATCCTTGACGAGGTTATAGAGGCCGTCGGTTTGGAGAACGCTGAACGGACTCGCTTGGACGTTTGCTACAAGGGCGTCTACCTGTGCGTCCGACATGCTCATGAAAGTTGCGATTAGCGTTCCGAACCATTCCTGATAATGATTGTCCACGAAACTGTCGCGGTTATGCATGTCAGGGGCTGTGTCGGATTCCTGCTCATCAACCTCGACCAGCAAGGTGTTCAGCAAAAATTGGATGAACTCGGCGTCTGTTACAAAGGCATCCTCTATCGGCATGAATTCAGGCAAGACAAGACGGCTATCGAACTCGCTGCAGATGGTGGTGGCCTCGCTATCATAGATGTCGATATCCACGCCTGCCCTAGCTAAGCCATAAGCTTCGGGGAAGAAAGTCTGGATTGGGTCGTTGCGGTTAATGACGTTATGAATGGACGGATATGCCTGTGCGTTTGTTGCATCAACGACCCTCGGGGTCTCGAATAAGTAGCAGTATAGGTTTTCCTCTGCGATTACCTCGTCTTCCAGAAGCTCGCTGGCGAGGATGTTGAGCAAGGCCGCGCTGCGAGAATAGCCGGAGAACCACAGCTTGATTGGCTGGCCTTCATAGGCGGCTAGATAATCGTTCAAGGCGGCTCTCAATGTGTCGGAGCCGCTTTGGTACCCTGTGGCGTTGCCGGTCTTGCCGATGAGGAAGTTATTCAGCCAAGGAAGCTTGTAATTGTGGGACGAGGAGATGCTCAATGCTATGACGTGGGATCCGTTGATGCTCTTGTGGGCAAGATTGTAGAGAATGGTGTCCTTTGTCTCCTCCTCGTCGTAGTCTGGGCTATGGACGATGCTGTCAAAGCCGATGGCCTGGTAATAAGACAACGCATTCGTTTTGCTTCCGGACATCGTGGAAGCGGCGAAGCTCATAAGAGCAAGGCCTTTATTGAATATCGTTCCTCCGGAAAGGAAGAAGTCATCTTGATAGGTAAGAGTGGTGGAAACATCGAGTCTTTCGCCTTCTTCGTCTTTGATCATGAGGGTTTCGAAATGATAGTCGTATTCGATGCCTGGCTGACCTTCTTGGCTGGACGAACTAGAAGGCGTCGCGCTAGAAGAACCTTGGGGAGCTGAGCTTGAGGAGTGTTCGGACGAACTATCCGATGGCACGGGGTCGGCGCTTGTTGAAACAGGGCTAATTGAAGGAACGGATGGAGATTCGTTGGTTGCTGGCGCCGTTGAAGAGCCTGACACTCCTCCACAGGAAGTAAGCGCAAAAGCCAAGAGCGTTGCGACGAGTTGGAACTTTTTCATAAATAAACCTCCTTAAAGAAGGGTTCTGTGGACAAATAATACCAATAAAATGAATTCTTCGAAAAGATTTTTTCCGCGCGCACATATTTATGGCAAATTTGCGAAATCGATAGGACTGAGTAAGGAAATGGAAACCGAATTATTCAAATGCACAACCTTAAGTGAGAAACTATAGCCGAGGTCCATAACTATGAAAAAACATCTTAATGGCATTCTTTTCGTCTCAATGAGCCTTTTGCTCGGTGCCTGCGGCGGCCAACAAGCTTCTCCCTCTAGCGGAGCGGCGCCCCAATCCACTCCCGAAAGCAGCAGCGAGATCTCGACTCCCGAAGATATCGATGATGGCCGCGAATTGATTGAAAACCAACTCTATACAGACAACGGTTTGAAGGTGTATTTCAATGCACGGGGTGCCCGAATTGAGAAAATCACCTGGGGCGAAGACAATAAGGAAATCGCCAAAGACGGCTTCACCGTTGGCAGGGTCGCAAACAGGATTGCCGCTGGCAAATTCACCTTAAACGAACAAGAGTACAACGTCACCATCAACAACAATGGCAATTCCCTCCATGGCGGCAGCAGACAATGGAACGGCCCCTTCGCGAATGCGACTTGGGAAAAGGTTGACCAAACCCCATCCACCATCACCTATTCGATCCATTCCGAGGATGGCGAAGAAGGCTATCCCGGAAGCATGGACATGTCTGTCACTTATACGCTTCGTCAATCTGGCGAATTGTCTATTGAATACAGCGCCGTCAGCGATGCCGACACGCTTTGCAATCCGACGAACCACCTCTATATCAGCGTCAACGGCAATACGAACTACAACGACGTCAAGCTTTGGATTGACGCCGATGAATACACTCCGCTGAACAACAACCAGCTTCCCACAGGCGAAACCGCACCGGTCGCGGACACCAAGTTCGATTATTCGACCGAACGCGCTTTCTCTGGCTCCGATAGCTATGACGATAACTACGTTCTGAATGGAGAGGGCTACCGCAAGGTCGCCACGCTTACCGGCGAGTCTCTCGGAGTAAAGGTTGACGTGTTTACCGATAGGCCCGGACTGCAACTTTACAAAGCAGGCAATGGTCAAATCTGCTTGGAATCCCAGATGATGCCAGACGCGATCAACCACCCTGAATTCGACGAATATGGCACAACGATTTTGAGGGAAGGCGAAGAATTCTATTCGAAGACAGCATATGTCTTCTCCGCAGTTGAATAAGAAGCAAAAACGTTGCAAAACCCTGCAAAGCCGAGGCGATTGCTTCGGCTTTTGCTTTGTAAACTGCCTGTTATCGAATTAGTAGAATTTGCAAATCCGAGAAGTAGAGATAAAGGGACAACTATTAGTTTCCCTTTTTCCGCGGTTGATGATATAACCCCATTATTGAAAGGCAGAACAATATGACTAACAAATCAAAACTTGTATTGTCCTCTATGTTTGTTTTCTGTCTGGCTGGATGCGGACCTGTGAAAGGATATGCGGACCATTTGGGTGATTATGTGCACTCGATGCGCTACCACGACAACTTCAACATCCTCCAGCTGACGGACATCCATTGGAACTACAATACGTCTACCGTCGCTAACAAAGCGTATTTGGATAAGCTGTTTGCCGCTGTCCAAAAGCACATCGTCGACGAACAAGGAGCGGCGGCGAAAATCGATTTGGTCGAACTTACGGGCGACCAATTCATGCTCGCGAACGCGTTCCACGTCTCCTCTTTCGTGGAATACTTCGACGAGAAGGCCGAGCAATATGGATTCGAGTACGCGATCATTTGGGGCAACCATGATAATCATGGTTTGTATAACCCCAACTGGCTATCGAAAAAATTCAAAGAGGCCAAGCACTCCATCTACTTCGACGAAGACGACGACCTCTATGGCCGCAGCAATTTCGTGATCGACCTGACCTTAGACGGAACCAAAGACACTTCCGCCAAATGGCAGATCGCGAACCTCGATTCCGGCGCATCGTTCTCCGAAACCGCCGTCTCGCCGTTCCGCGACTACGATTACATTCGCCCCGAGCAGACGAAGTGGTGGCTCGCGGAGCATAACCGCGTTGGCGATGATGTTCCTGCAATTGCGTATTATCACATCCCTCAGGACGAGAACGAGACCGCTTGGCAGGCCCACAAAAACGGTTCTAGCGAGAAGAGCAAATTCTTCAAACTCGAAGGATTCGCGGACAACGGCACCGAAAGAGGCAAATCCGACTTTATCGATGTCGCCAAAGACCATAACCTCAAAGCGGCGTTCATGGGCCATGCCCATAACGTTGACTGGACCGTCGAATATGAGGGCGTGACCCTTGGCCTTGGCGTCAAAACCGGCACAGAACTTTATTTTGCCCATATCGATGCGGAGACCACCGACCCCGATATGAAGGAAGGCTTAAACTCCGTCGGCATCAATGAAAGCTTTGACCTGATTGGAGCCTCCTTGGTTACTTTGAAAAACGAAACGGGCGACTTCGACTTAGAGCATGTCTACTACAACGAAAGGACATCTGGCGATTTTGTTAGATGGGTGAAATGGTGATGAAAAACTTATTCTCTAAGGACAATTTCCTTTTCCCTTCTTTCGATAAAAAGCAGAAGACCCAATCCGTCGTCGTGAGCGTCCTGCTTGCCGTTTTCTTCGTCGCGTCCGCCTTCGCGTTTATGAATGCGATGTATTGCTTCGCCGATATTGTCGGTTGCGTTGTCTCCGGCTCTCCCGACGTCGCCATCAAAGATTTGCTTCGCTCCCTCCCCATCATTCTGTCTTTGTTCATGTCCATATGGGCGTTGCTGTTGGTCCATGCGCTGTTCCGCAACGTCAGCGATGAAAAGCGCGTGAAATCGCTGTTTAAAAACGGCATTGCGCTCATCGCTTTTGGCGGAATCACCATCGTTTACATCATCATCGGCCTTGCCGTCGGCAAGTTCTCCTCGCTTGTGGAAGGCTCCCCGACCCCGCTTTATCCTCTCGACGCAATACTTTATTCCTTGCTGTTCATGGCAGTCGGCGTCGCCGCCCTTCTTTACCGCAAGAAGTTCCAGGAGAAGCTTCCCTACGTCGTTCCTAACCGTGCGCCAATCGTCCAAAAAGCGAGAGTTGGATATTGCTTTGCAATCGCCATTTGGATGCTGATTGCTCTCTTCTCCTTCGCCGCGTTCTGGTTCGGTCTATTTATCATCGACTTCCGTCACGGTTATCAGGCATATTCCATCGCGTTGCTGCTGGTTTATTGTGTCAACGCCTTCTTCCTCATCGCTTGGGAATTCTATTACAACGAACTGAAGGAAGAGGCGCGCAAGCAAATCCTGCTTCCGCTCAGCATCGTCGCTTTGGCAGTCTCCGTTTGCGTTGCCGCTTTCTACTTCATCGCCTTGGGGTTGAACCTCGATGGACCTTCTAACGTCGGCTTTGGCGTTTTGCCCGTCGCGTTTGCCGCAAGCGTCAACATCGCGACCATGCTAGTTGTGGCCACCCCGCTTATCGTTTCTGTCGTCGCTTTGATCAAAGGATTGCTCCTTCGCAAAGAAAAATAAGCGATACGTGTATCGATAATCAAAAGCTCTCCACCAATTCAGCGGAGAGCTTTTTCGTTGGTCGAATTGATTATAGGCCGTAGAAGTCGCGGATTCTCTCGCACTCTTCTTCGGTGATCCTCATGATCGTTCCGTGACGCTTGGTTAGCCTGTCCCAACTATAGTCGGCGTCTGCACCGGCGTTCAGCCTTCTCCAGCAGCCGTTCTCGTTGTTGATGTCTTCGATATCGGTTGTGGCGAATGGGAGGTATCCGGCGCCAGAATTCATATACTGGTCGCCCATAAGACCGTATTCAGGAACGTCTTCATCGACGCGGTCGGCGCGGTTGTAGATAAACCATTCAGGTCCTTCGAGGTTGCCGTTGGTGGGTTTGGAACGTCCGTCCGGCATCTTGAATCCGGTCTCGTCGAGGTCCATAACCCTCTCCCAACTTTCATAATCGAAGATGTTGGTGGTCTTTTGGATGAGGATGCCGCCTTCGGATTCGTTGTTGTCGCCGTCTTTGACAGCGGAATAATAGACATCGCCAACCTTAAGGAGTGAGGCATCGATGACGCAGCGCTTGGTGCCGTTTTTGTTGAGCTGGTTGGTGATCATTAAGAACGGATCGGAGAAGTGGACAAAGTCTCTCGTGGTGACGGCGTAGATAGCGTCTTTCTCCACTTTCGCGGACCTATCCTCGTTGACCAAGCAGGAAGCGAAGAAGATGACGTATTGGCCGGTCTCTTCGTGATAAATCATCTCAGGGGCCCATGCCATGCCAGCGTTTTCGGGAGCGACATCAATGAGTCTGGACTCGCTCCAGTTGACTAAGTCAAACGATTCCCAAAGAACCAAAGAATGGCTTCCGGTCCTGGAGAATAGGTCGTTTTGGTTCGCGCCCCAACCGCCGCGGGTGTAGACGGAGAGGTCGGTGCCGATAAGGAAGAACCTATCGCCTTCGGGGGAGCGGAGCATGTAGGGGTCTCTGACGCCGCGCTCGCCGACGACGCTTTCGATGATTGGCTTATTCTTGGCGCTTAGGTCTTTGAAATGCAGTCCTTCTCCGACATCGGCAAAGGCAAAATACATTTGCTCGCCCAAAGCGACTTTTTCGCCGTTTTTGGTCGTGCCGTCTTCGCTGATGAAATGACCAAACAAGTATCCCACATAATCTTCGTCGGCGATTTCGGGAGCGGCCGCCATGACATTGACGGTCTGGGAGTAGGAATAGCAAACGCCATCCTCTCCTTCCATGGTCGCGGTTAAGACGACTTCGGTGTCTTCCTCTTGCCTATGGACGACGCCAGGGGCCATCTCTCCGATTTGCTGATCGGAGATGACATCGGGATTGCTGCTCTTCCAACTGATGCTCTGCCCGCCGACTTCCTCGGCTAAATAGATATTGCCATAGATTTCGTCGCCGTTGACGACGTTAAGCTCTTCGATGATTTCTTCATCCTCAATCGGGGTGCAGACTCTCGTCGATGTGGCGGATGATGCCGCTGGGGTTTGACCGCAGGAAACAAGAAGGCCAACCATCGCGAAAGGCAGGCAAAATAGTTTTTTGTTATTGCGCATAATTAATGCCTCACTTCGTATAAATGATATCTATGGGCGCGCAACGGTGTGTACGATTTCTTTGCGAACGCCAGGATATTTATTTGTTCCGCCTTTGACGTAAAAAGACCGAAAATGAATGCACGCCCCCCTTTGTTTTAAAAAGCGCAGCAAGCTAAGCGTGCGCTTTTCGCAGCGACTAATCGATTAATTTGCTCTGCAGGGATTGCAGGTTGTAGAACTCGTCAAACGTCAAACTGATGTCTGGGACAACGCCATCCTCGCAACCTTCGAAGTTGCCGTTATCGTACCAGCCACTGTGGGTGGTGGAGGAGAAGAGCGCTATGATGCCGCTTGGTAGCGAGACGCTTGAAACAGAGCACTCGCCGCCGCCAGACTTTTGGCCGACGATGGTCACAAAGTTCTGCTTCTTGGCGAAGAAGGGCAATGCGTTGCCACAGGAGAACGAGGCGTCGCTGAGCAAAAGATAAATCTTATAAGAGTGGCCTACTACATCATCGACGGTGTAGCGCCCATCGTTGTTTGTGTCGACTCGGGTGGTCATTTGGACGGTCCCGACCGTGCCGCGCTGCAAGAACCCTTTGGCGCTGTTTGAGGGGCTGATGTAAGCGAGGATCTTATATAGAACGCCGATGGTTCCGCCTCCATTTAAGGACATATCGAGGACTACCTTCGTAATGCTCTTGTTGGCTTTGATTGTCTGGAATTGCTTCTGCAAATAGAAGAAGGTATCTTGGTCTGCGATGTCGGGAGACAGCTCGCGGGTCCCCGGAACATAGGCTTCCATCGCAAAATTGAATGCGTTGAAATTGATGACTGCTAGGCTTTGATCGGCGGAAATGCGCACATCTTTTTCAGTCAGCCCTTCGCCATCCAAAACCGCTTTTCTCTTTTGGGTCAGGGTTTTGAGCGTTTGGTTGCGCGAAACGCTGTTGGGCCCGCGCTGGCTCGTCAGTGTGCCTGCACCTTGTCCCCACCAGGGGGTGACTGAGCTGACTCCGGTGTGATCGTCATCAAGAATGTTCAAAGCGTTCACGATGGCTTGGGCATGAACGATCGGGTCTTGGGATCCGATTTGCCCATTGTTATCGATGTTCTTTTCTTTTAGATAAGTCGCAAAGCCCTTGTTGCCGAGCTTTCTGCTTCTTAGGCCGTACTCGTTATTCATCTTGAAATAGAACACGTCGGCGTCTGCGTAAGCGAGGCCTTTTGGCATGCGGCCGTGATTCTGGTAATATCTGCCCCATTCTTCACTTGCTACGACAGATCTATTTCCGATCGAAAATTTATTGACCAGCTGAGCAGCTCCTTCATAACGGTAAAGCATGGATCCGCTGTAAAAGTGGGTGACTCCGGCGCTGCTTCCGATTCTTGCGTCCCACAACGCTAATGGAAGGTAGAACACGCCATTGTTTTTATACGTCGGGAGTTTGCCCTCCCCAAAATACTCTTTTGTGCCGGTGGTGGTGCCTTGCGCGGCGACGGAACTTGCGATTTCCGCTTGAAGGAACAAAGAAGTTTTCGAATAATCGACCAAAGACGTTAACGCAGCCGAAGCTTCGCCGGCATA
>CAMORJ010000032.1 GCA_946623775.1 uncultured Bacillota bacterium
CCTTATCGATGGTCAAGGTCAAGCCGCCGATGCCGGCGATGAGGATGACGGAGACAACGAAGAGGTTGCGGTTGTCGCCGAGGTCGAGAGGCTGAATCATCTTCAAGCCGCTGACGGCGATGAAGCCGTAAAGCGCGATGCACACGCCGCCCATGACGCAGGACGGGATGGTGGAGAGGAAGGTCGAGAATGGGGCGACGAAGGCAAGAACCAATGCCATTAAAGCAGTAACGAAGATGGTGCGGATGGATGCATTGCCCGAAATCGCAACCGTACCGACGGATTCGCCATAGGTGGTGTTGGGGCAGCCGCCGAAGAAGGCGCCGGCCATAGAGCCAACGCCATCGCCAAGAAGAGTGCGATGGAGGCCAGGCTCATTCAGCAAGTCGCGGTCGATGATGGAAGAAAGGTTCTTGTGGTCGGCGATATGCTCGGCGAAGACGACGAAGGCGACAGGGACATAAGCGACGGCGAGGACGCCGAAGTAGGCGAAGAACTGCGCAGGGCCCGTGAAATCCTTGAATCCGTTGAACGCTTCGATGAAGGTGAAGCGAGGATACCATTCCATGTTAAGGAATTTGGAGAAGTCGATGACTTTGAGAGCGTCATTGGAAGCGGCCCATCCGATTCCGGTGAAGGCGGCAGCGAGGACATATCCGGCGAGGATGCCGAGGACGAATGGGATCATCTTCAAGAAGCCTTTGCCGTAGACGGCGAAGATGATGGTGGTGAACAAGGTGACTAGGCCGCAGAGAAGAGCGATCCAAAGGTTGGTGGCCAAGACGGATTGGGTCAGGTTGTAGGTGACATAGAAACCGCCGCTAGCAACGGGCGTGGACTCGATGATCGAATCCAGAGCGGGCAAGTCCTCGGCGCTTTTAAAGAAAGCGCTGACTTGCTCGGTGACATCATGATAGAAAGAGCCAGAGACGAGGTCCCCTACCGCATTTCCGGCAAGAGACAAGCCGATGATGGCGACGGTTGGGCCGATGACGACGGCTGGCATCAATTTGGAGATCCATTTGGTGCCGGCGAATTTAACGGCGATGGCGATGGCGACATACACTAAGCCGGCCAAGATGGCGCCGATGATGATGCCGAGGTATCCAGCGGCAGCCGAGACGGCGCCGCCGAATGCGGCGAGCATCGGGCTGATGAAGGCGAAGGAACTGCCCAAGAAGACAGGGCTTTTGAATTTGGTGAAAAGCAGATAGACCAATGTGCCGACGCCGGCGCCGAACAATGCGGCGGAAGCGCTCATCGGGTTGGCCAAGTGGGCACCGCTATTGATGATGGCGGGGACGGCGATGGTGGCAGCTAGAATCGCGAGAAGCTGTTGGAACGCGAAGACGACTGTTTTACCCCATGAGGGTTTGTCTTCGACATTGTAGATGAGGTTTGTTTTAGACATTTTTTGAATCCTCCTGTTGCTCCAAGATGGTGATTTTTATGCCGTTTTGGCCGCTCCTTGGAAAAAACGGCCCAGCGGAATGGGCAATGCAATGTTATCTCGTCTTAGCGGTCCTCCCTAAAGTATGGCACGCCAAGATTTGCAGGTGCCTGTTGCTTCTTATCCACTATGGAAACAACCGTGAGAACCACGATCGTCGCCACATAAGGAGCCATCTTGAGAATATACGTGACGAATCCCGCCGCGCCGAGGTACGGGGCGAAGAAATCCGGGGCGATGGAAAGGCAAGCGAACAAGAAGGAAGCGCCGATTGCGATGGCGGGCTTCCAAAGCGAGAAGATGACGATGCATAGGGCGAGCCAGCCAAAGGCATCGATGCCGTCGGCGGCTTCAAAGGACATGCCCATGGCATTGTCGAGTTCGTAGAACGCGCCGCCGATGCCAGCGATCGCGCCGCCGATGATGGTCGCGATATAACGGTATTTCTGCACGGGGATGCCGGCGCTATCGGCGCTGCTGGCATTCTCGCCAACCGCGCGGAGATTCAAGCCGACTCTGGTGAAGGAGATGACGCAGGCCGCACCCACCGCTACAATGACGCCGAAGTAGGTGAAATAGCTCTGCGATAAGAAGATTTCGCCGAACCATCCCGCCGCTTTGTATCCTGGCCAAGCATTTTGGAGCAATAAGCCCGCGTCGGACATGCCTTCTTTGTTGATGGCGCTGATGAAGAAGCAGGAAATGCCGACCAGCAACGTGGTTAAGGTCAAGCCGGTGACGTTCTGGTTGCAGTGAAGCGTGACGGTGAAGAAGCTGAAGACAAATCCGCCGATCGCGCCGAAAAGAATCGCGAATAGCGTCGGGACCAAGAAGATTAGGAACGGATTCAAGGGTTGGCCTGCGGCGACGGTATCCAAATAGATGCGCTCGCCGATGGTCCCGCCCAAAGCGCCGAAATACATGATGCCGGGGGTGCCCATATTGAGGTGGCCGGACTTCTGATTGATGATCTCGCCTGTAGCGCCGAATAGGAAGACGGTCGCGAACTTAATCGCCATCGCCAGGAAGGAAACGACGTAGTTCATACCGAAGCCTCCTTCTTTTCATTATGACGCCAAGAAATTTTGTAGGAAGAGAAAAATTCGCAAGCGATGATGATGAAGAAGAACACGCCGGTGCAAATCGCCGAGAATTGGGCGCTGGAGGGCATGTGAACCCTCGAGGTCCCTTGGGTCATAACCGAGGACAGGAACGCGAACAAAGCAACCTCAAGCGGGTTGAAATGGCCAAGCCATGCGATGAGGACGCCCGTGAATCCCTGGCCGCCGACGATGGTCGCGGAGAAGGATTGGTTCACGGCGCAGACGATGAAGAAGCCGACGACCCCGAACAAGGCGCCGGAGGTCGCCATCGTGCGGATGGTCACCTTTTTGACGTTGATTCCGATATACCTGGCGGTATCGACGGATTCGCCCAAAACAGTGACCTCGTACCCGTGTTTTCCTTTGGTGATGTACAAATACATCCCGGCGAAGATCACCGCGGTGAACGCGACTGCCAGAGTGCCGGGATTGCCTAAAATCGTCGGGAAAATGCCATGGGTCAGCGCCCCAAAATTCTGCGACCCCGTCGGAACCCAGATGTAGATCATCATGAGGCTCAAGGTCGAAGCGATGTAGTTCATCATCAAGGTGAACAGCGTCTCATTCGTATTGAAGAACGCCTTGAATATCGTTGGGATAAGCGACCAAATGGTGCTCGCAAGCATCGCCCCAGCCAAGCAGATGAGAAGGACGACGATGTTCGGCAATGAAGCCGGGGCGAATTTCGCAATGCCGCCGGCGACGAGTCCGCCGACGAGGATCTGGCCTTCCGCTCCGATATTCCAGAAGCGCATTTTGAAAGGCGGAATCAGGATCACGCTGATGAGAAGAAGAATCGAAAAACGAACAAGCAGGTCAACGAAAATGGTGATATCGGTCGGATCGAAGCAGCCCATGAACATCTGAACATAGAACTCGCCGAACGAGCCGGGCTTCAGGCAGGTGCAGACGATGCCGGCCGCCAAAAACGCGAGCACAATGCCGCCTGCGCGGATTGCCCAGTACTTCTTCTTGCTGAACCCTATCCTCTTGGTCAGGTAGAAGGGCAGCGATAGTTTTTTGACTAACGATTTAATGGTCATGTCTCCCTCCTTTCCTACTCGGCCTTGCTCATGAGCAAGCCGATTTCCTCCTTTGTGGTGTGACGGGAATCGACGATTCCGGTCACTTTGCCATCGCAGAGCACCAAGATGCGGTCGGTGATGGCGATCATCGCGTCGAGGTCTTCGCCGACATAGATGATGCCCGTGCCTTTTGTTTTCTGCTCATCGAGCAAGCGATAGATCAGATACGTGGAATTGATATCGAGGCCGCGGACTGGGTATGCGACCATCATGATCTTCGGGCGGTTCGAGATTTCGCGTCCGATTAAGATTTTCTGGATGTTTCCGCCGCTCAATTTGCTGACCGCGGTATTGAGGCTTGGGGTTTTGACGTCGAGCTTCTTGACGATTTCCTCGGCGAGGGCGCGCGATTTGGTCTTGTCGAGCAATCTGCCCTTCCCTTTGCGGTAGCTGCGGAGAAGCATATTGTCGATGACGCTCATGGAGCCGACCAAGCCCATGCCCAAGCGATCTTCGGGGACGAAGGAAAGCTTGATGCCGTAGTTGCGGATCTCAAGCGGCTTCATGCGGCTCAGGTCGATGATTTCGTTCTCGTAGAACAGAATCTTGCGGTTTTCGACGAGCTCGGTGATCTGCTTATTGCTATAGCCGACCAAGCTGCAAGGTTCGCCGCCTTCGAAATAGAACTTTCCTTGTGCGGCCAAAGCGCGAACCTGCTGAACGTTTTTGTGGAAGAAGGTGACGGGGCGGTTCTTCTTGGGGTTATGGAAAATAATCGAGCCGTCTTTGTCTCGGGCGAGGCCGGACAAAGCCTCCAAAAGTTCCTTTTGTCCGGAATTGGAAACGCCGGCGACGCCAAGGATTTCGGAGCCGAACAAAGTGAACGAGACGTCGGAAAGCGTTTCACGTCCCTCACGGTTTCTTACTGTGAGGTGCTCAACGACGAGCCTAGGACCAGTATGCTCGATGTCGGAACGATGGATATCGAGGTCCACCGCTTTCCCCACCATCGCTTCCGCCAAAGAGGATTCGGTGGCAAGATCGGTTGGAACGATTCCGACGAATTGCCCTTTGCGCAGAATCGCAACGCGGTCCGAGATTCTGAGGACCTCGTTCAGCTTATGGGTGATGATGATGACCGTTTTGCCATGTTTTTTCATATTGGAGATGACATCGAACAGATGCTCTGTCTCCTGAGGGGTCAAAACGGCGGTCGGCTCATCGAGGATCAGGGTATCGACGCCGCGGAAAAGCACCTTGACGATCTCAAGCGACTGCTTTTCCGCGATGGCCATATCCGAAACGCGCTTATCGGGGTTGAAGACGAATCCGAAGCGATTGCACATTTCCAAAACGTATTTCCTCGACTCTTTCAAGGAGCAGCTTTGGAATTTCTTGGCGGCGAGGTCCGCGCCGAATCTGGAATATGCCTTCAGCAAATCCTTGCGGGAGAGCCCTAGAACGACATTCTCGATCGCGGTGAAGGCTTCCACCAGCTTGTAATGCTGATGGACCATGCCGATGCCATAATCGTAAGCGTCTTTCGGCGAATTGATCACCGCTTCCTCGCCGCGAATAAAAACCTTGCCGGCGTCTTGGCGGTAGATTCCGCCCAAGATGTTGAGCAAGGTGGTCTTTCCGGAGCCATTTTCACCGAGAATGGACAAAACCTCACCTTCCTCAATGGCGAAAGAGATGGAATCGTTGGCCACGATTTCGCCAAAGGATTTGCTGATGTTTTCCAGTCTGATGTATTCCATGGTCTTCGTGAAAAGGGCTGGCGGGGTCGCCGCCAGCCCAAGAATAGTTAGTTGAGTTTGTTGATTCCGTCGATGCCGATATCGAAATACGGTGCGCTGCGCATCGCGGATTCATTGAAGAAGGTGATTCCGCCTTCCTGCGCGATTGCCTCGGTCTCGCCAACGTAGGTTCCGTCATCATCGACGTCGGCAAGATAACCGGTGAGGTGTCCGTCATCATCCATGGTGATGTAGGAGGCTTTGCTGTATTCAGACTTATCCGCTTTGGCGGCTTTGACGGTGAATTTGGAGCAGTCGAAGACGCGGCGGGTCTTGGCGATGAGCTCGTTCTTGACGGTTTCGAGAGCGGCTTTGTGCTCCGCATCAACGCAATCATAGACGACAGAGCCAGTTCCGATGGTGCCGGCCCAGTTGTTGTTGACTTCGCCTTCGATGGCTTTGTTGTCATACATGGCGTTTACGACGGCTTCGTAATAAGGAGCCCAGTCGATCTTGGAGTAGCCAAGATAGGTCTTGGGGCACTTATCCGCTAGAGGGATGTTATAGGTGATATTGGGGATGCCGCGCTTTTCGCATTCGCCAGGAGCGCCCATGGAGTCGGCGTGCTGCGAGATGATGGCGGCGCCGGCTTCGGCAAGGGTGGCTGCTCCAGCCTTTTCGCCCTCGATGGTATACCATTCGCCGGTGAAGGTGACGTCCATGACGACGTTGGGGACGACTTCTTTGACGCCGAGGTACCAAGCGGTATAGCCAGAGACGACTTCAGCATAAGGGAAGGCGCCGACGTATCCGAGTTTGATGTTTTGGTTGGCATCGTAGTTCTTGGCGACCAAGCTGCCGGCATCGATCATTTCCTGAAGCTTCAAGCCAGCGGCATAGCCAGCGAGGTATCTGCCTTCGTAGATAGAGGCAAAGGCATTGTGGAAATTCTTGACGCCTTCGGTTTTGGCTTTGGTGCCGGTGGCGTGGCAGAAGGTGACTTGGGGCCACTCCTTCGCGGCCCTAAGAAGGAACGGCTCGTGTCCGAAGGAATCGGCGATGATTAGATTGCAGCCGCTCTTGACGAGTTCTTTCGCGGCGTTATACGCATCGACGGACTCAGGGATGTCGGTTTTGATGATCGGCTCGCCATCGAGGCGGTCACCGAGCTTCTTGACGGCAGCGCCCATGGAGTCGATGAAGTTCTTGTCATAGGTAGAATCACTGTTGTGAATGCAGATGAGGCCAACCTTGACGGGCGTTCCAGGAACATATTCTTTTGCCTGGACGCCGGCGGTGCAGGCGGCGGTGGCAGCAACCGACAAGGCAGCTGCGATGATGGAGATGATTCGTGTTTGCTTTTTCATTTCTTCCCTTACCTCCCTAGAAATAAATTAAGCTCCACGTTTGGTGGAGCCTGCTATTCTAAAAATCCATAAAGAAAGAAATGGATTCGTAGTGCTAGATTTACGGTCTAGCGTAGAGACTTGCCCACCAAATTAGGGAATTATACGAATACCGATGAATCACTCTCGGCACTTAGATTATCGGTCGCGATCCATGCCTAAGTCAAACATAGAAACATGAAAGCGTTTCCAATGACTTTTTCTGCAAATTTTAAAAATCGAAAACGAAAATATTAGACCCTATCTAATGAATTTCGCTTTCTTTAGAATAATGTATAAAGTACGATTCTATCTGTCAGTTTCCGTTTTTCGGCTCAGAAAACCGGCTTCTTGTTCTCAAAAGCCTTGATGGATGCGCCAACGAAAACATCGATGCCTTCCGCCTCTAAAAGGCTATGGCCTTTTTGGAACGCTTTCTCGATGACGAAGGTCGCACCGACCACGTTGGCGTTTGCCTGCTTGCATATTTTCAGCAATCCGGTGGCAACGTTTCCGTCGGCAAGGAAATCGTCAACGATCAAAACGTTGTCTCCGGCATGGAGATATTTCTTGGCGATCTGGATCTCGCTTTCGAAGCCGCGGGTGAAAGACTTCGCGATGGCGTTATAGAAATCGTTCCTGGTGATTTTGGATCTGCTCTTTTTCGCGAATACCAAAGGAAGGTCGCCGTATTCTTGGGCAACTGCGAAGGCGACGGCGATGCCGCTGGTTTCGCAGGTGACGATTTTATCGATGCGCTTGTCGCCGTAATGCTCCTTCACGCCTTTGGCGAAAGAACGCAAGAACGCTACGTCGATCTGATGGTTCAGGAATGAGTCGACGCGGATGATATCATCGTCGATGATTTCACCGTCGTCGATAATGCGCTTTTCAATGTCCTTCATCGTTCTCACTCCCATTCAATCGTCGCGACAGGTTTCGGAGAGATGTCGACCAAAACGCGGTTGACGCCTTTGACCTCTGCAAGGATCCTGTCTCTGATATGGAACAATTCCTTATAAGGAATCTCTTCCACGCTTGCACTGGTGGCGTCGATCGAATTGACCGCACGGATTACGACCATATGCTCGAAGGTTCTCTTGCCGTCTTTGATTCCGGTGGAGCAGAAAGGAGGCACGATGGTGAAGTATTGCCAAACTTTTCCGGCAAGTCCGATTTTGTCGAATTCGTCGCGGAGAATCGCATCGGATTCGCGAACCATCTCAAGCCTTTCGCGTGTGATCGCGCCAGGGCAACGCACGGCAAGGCCAGGGCCGGGGAACGGCTGACGGTAGACCATGGAATCGGGCAAGCCTAAGGCTTTTCCGACTACACGTACCTCGTCTTTGTATAAGAATTTGACCGGCTCGACCAATTCGAAATTCAGCTCAGGGGGCAGGCCGCCGACGTTATGATGGGCCTTGACGCCTTTGGATTCGGTGATGTCAGGATAGATGGTGCCTTGGCCAAGGAATTCGATGCCGTCAAGTTTCTTGGCTTCCTCGGCGAAGACGTCGATGAAGATCTTTCCGATGATTTTGCGTTTGGTCTCGGGGTCATCGACGCCTGCTAGGGCATCGAGGAAGCGATCGGCGGCATCGACGTAAATCAAATTGGCCGAGAGCTGTTCCTTGAAAACCTTGATGACCATTTCGGACTCGCCTTTGCGAAGCAAGCCATGATTGACGTGAACGCAGGTGAGGTTCTTGCCGATGGCTTTGATGAGAAGCGCAGCGCAGACGGAGGAATCGACGCCTCCCGACAAAGCAAGCAGGACCTTCTTGTCGCCGACTTGCTCTTTGATAGCCTTAAGCTGCTCTTCGATGAAGCGATTCGCTTTTTCGAGATTGTCGATCCTTTCCATGTTTGGATCGCGGACGTTCTGATTCATGAGTGGCACCCTCCTATTTTTCACTCAGTAGCGTAGTTATCGAAATATCCTTGGATGTAGACGACCGGGGTTCCCTTATCGCCGGACCCGGAGGTCAAATCGGACAAAGAGCCAATCAAGTCGGTGAGCCTGCGGGGCGTGGTGCCTTCGCTGACCATCTGACCGACGAGGCTGCCGTCTTTCTTCGCGATCTCGGCGGAGATTGCTTTGGCAAGTGCTTCTCCCGAGAGGTCTTTGAAATCGTTATCGGCCAAGTATTTGATCTTCAATTCGTTGGGGGTTCCTTCTAGGCCAATGGTATGGAAGGGCGAGACAACTGGGTCTGCGAATTCCCAAATCCCGCACACGGGGTCCTTGAATCCGCCATCGCCATAGACCATGACCTCGACGTGCTTGCCAGTTTTCTCAAGCATGATTCTTTGAATCTCATCAACGATGCCTTGCCCATCGCGAGGGAACAGCTTGACTTTATCCTCGGTGGCTTTGTTGGAACCAAGGAGGCCGTAATCACGGTTATATCCGCTGCCGTTGACCGGCTCATTCATGATCTCATGGAGGCCGAGGACTTTTTTGGCACCGGCTTCTTTTAGGATGCGGATGGTGCGGGGAGCGGTATGGATATCCGCAGCGATGACCGCGTCGACTTTATCGATGATGGCACGGGGATCGTTGCCGAAGATGATTTCCACTTCAGCGCCGCATTCCTGGATTAGTTTTTGGTAATAGTCGACATAATCGACTCCGGTGAATGCATGGAGCTTATAGCCGAAGTACTCACGGTATTTTTCCAATGTGAGGATATCTTTGCTGGGGTTGAGGCCCAAATTATCGACGTCATCTTGGCTGACGAGCTGGTTGCCGACCTCATCGGAAGGATAGGAGAGCTGCAACACGATTTTCTTCGCCCCTTTGGCAATGCCCCTGAGGCAGATGGCAAAGCGGTTGCGGCTGAGGATCGGGAATACGACCCCCACTGTTCCGCCGCCGGTTTTTGCCTTGACGTCGGCGGCGATATCGGCAACGGTCGCATAGTTTCCTTGCGCCCTGCCGACGATGGCTTCAGTGATGCAGATAATATCCCTATTGCGCACTTTAAAACCCCATTCTGGGTCGGAAGCTGCGTCAAGGACTGCGTTGGTGACGAACGCCACGATATCATCGCCTTCTCGCACGATCGGGGTGCGAATTCCACGAGACACGGTTCCAACACGTCGAGTCATATTTGTCCTCCAACTTATGTTGCGTGCAAGCCCTTTGCACGTTTGATACGCCCATTATTTTAACCCATCTTTATGGGCGCTTTTTTATGGTAGCGCTTGCATGAGCGCCCTTTCGTATAACGAAAAAAATCGCTTCTCCGAGAGCGAAAAAGCGATTTTGGAATTTGGGTTAATTCTTGGCCGCGATAGCGCGGGCAATCACGATGCCGGAGGCACCGGCTTGAGCAAGGCCGCGGGTCAATCCAGCGCCGTCGCCGCCTACGTAAAGGTTTTTGATGGAGCGGACCTCTAACGAATTATCGACGTCAGGATGGGCGGAATAATACTTAGCCTCGATGCCATAGAGCAAGGTATGCTCAGTCGCGATGCCTGGGGTGACTTTATCAAGGACCTTGATCATTTCGATGATGGCCTCCATCGTCTTCTGCGGCATGCAGAGAGTCAAATCCCCCGGAACCGCCTCAGGCAAAGTCGGACGGACGAATCCTTCAGCGATGCGCTTCGGGGTTGAGCGTCTGCCGAGCAAGATGTCGCCGAACCTTTGAATCAAAACACCGCCGCATGCCAGTTGATTAGCCAACGAGGATACTTTCTTCGCGTATTCATTCGGCGCTTTGAACGGTTCGGAGAAATGGTGCGAAACCAACAAGGCAAAGTTCGTGTTCCTCGAAGACAAACTGGAATCGGAATAAGAGTGGCCATTAACATTAACGACGCCTTCATAGTTTTCGACTACAACATGGCCTCCCGGATTCGAGCAGAATGTGCGAACGGTATTCCCGCTTGAGGTTTGATATAGGAATTTGCCTTCGTAGAGGTTTTCATTGATTTCTTCCATCACGAGGTTGGGGCACTCCACGCGAACGCCGATATCGACTTGGTTCTGGGTCATGCTGATTCCACGGCGTTCCAAGATCTCGGCCAGCCATTTGCTGCCTTCTCTTCCGACGCTTAAAGAGACGTATTTAGCCTCCATTTGCGTGCCGTTTTCCAATATAACCCCGCAAATCTCATTGTTTTCCACGACGATGTCTTTCACCTTTGTGCCGAAGAACATCGAAATCCTGGTGCTGAGATAGTTAGAGATCTGGGTGAGAATTTTCAAATTCTCCTCTGTTCCGAGATGGCGGACTTTGCTGCGGAGAAGTTTGATTCCAGCGGCCATTGCCCTGCGTTCAATTTGCTTGACGGTCGGGGTGTTGGGATCGGTGATGACATCCGTGGCGCCGAATTTCAAGTTGATTCCGTCAACATAGTTGATAGCTTCAAGAAGGGCGTCTTCGCCAATGTAGTTCATCAACCATCCGCCGAATTCGGTAGTAATGTTGAACTTGCCATCGGAATAGGCCCCCGCCCCGCCAAATCCATTGGTGATGGAACATGCGGGATAACATTCGCTGAACCCCTTCGGGTTGAGCGGGCATTTGGTAAGCTTATGCTCCAAAATCGGGCAGCGCCTCTTTTCAATGGGGTTTCCCCCATCGATTAAGGCAATCTTCAGTTCGGGTTTGAGCCTGTTCAGCTCATAAGCGGCGAAGTATCCAGCAGGACCCGCGCCAACAAAAATCACATCAAATTTCATAATCACACAGCCCTTAATAATACCTGCGGTCAAAAAAAGTACAAAGACTTTTTCTTGCCTGTTTCACATTTACATCAAACTTGGAATTTGAAGAACGAAAATGTAAGATGACGAGCCACTTTTAACGAAAAAAGACGCATTTGCTTGCGTCATTTCTCGAACAATCTGGTGCCCAAGGGGGGACTCGAACCCCCACGGATTCATCATCCAGCGGATTTTGAGTCCGCCGCGTCTACCATTCCACCACTCGGGCAGTAGTGTTTTGCGCTTTTGGCGCGAAACGTATTATAAAGGCAACTTAGGGACCATTCAACCAGAAATTCATTGCTGTGCATTAGTTGCCCATGGCATGAAAAATGGGGTTCTTATATAAGAAACCCCATATAGATTCATCGAGAATCGATACACGTCTCGAGTATTTTTATTGGCGGGTGGTGAATCTTAGTTTGCCGTTGAACAAAGCATAGGAAGATTCCGAAAGCGGTTTGTTGTCGACAACGCGCTGAATCGTCTCGGAGAGAAGCCCAGACAAAGTGATTACTTTGATGAACGGAAGCTCGCGGAAACGTTGGGAAAGCGGAATGGAATCGGTAACCACCACTTCATCGAAGACGCCTTCCTTCAGCAAGTCGTAGCAAGGATCGGAGAAGACGGGGTGAATGGCGAGGATCGAAACGGATTTTGCGCCAGCTTCACGCAAAGCCCTTGCACCGATGCAAGCGGATTTGCCAGTATCGATCATGTCGTCGACCATGTAGCAGTTCTTTCCTGCGACATCGCCGATGATATTCATGCATTCCGGCTGAAGATTGGAATTGCGCCTCTTATCAATGATGGCGATGGGGGCATTGAATGGTTCCGCCAAATCCCTAGCACGGTTTACTCCGCCGTGGTCAGGGGAAACGATGATTCCTTCGCTCATGTCCTTGCCGGACTCATAGAGGTATTGGGCAAGCAACGGAACGGCGGTCAAGTCATCGACCAAGCAAGAGAAGAAGCCCTGCTCCTGTGCGGCGTGTAGGTTAACGGTAATGACGCGGTCAACGCCAGCAGCATCGATGAGTTTTGCAACCAAAGCGCTGGTGATCGGCTGACGGGGTTTGGCCTTCCTGTCTTGTCTGGAATATCCGAAATACGGGACAACGAAATTGATTTCGCCAGCCGAAGCCCTGCGGCAAGCATCGGTAAAAATCAAGGCGTCCATCAGGTTGTCGTTAACGGGAGGGCACGTGGACTGAATGATGAATATCCTTTTGCCGCGAACCGTGGGAACCGGTTCGATGAGCCTCTCTCCCGAAGGGAATTTGTAAATGATTCTTTCGCTTAGAGGAACCCCCAGGATTTCCGAGATCTTATTCGCCAGCTCTTCATTGGCTGAGAGCGAGAACAACATGGTATTTTCCAGCATGGTTGCGCCTCCAACTTTTATGATTATAAACCTCGAAAGCGAGGAAAAGGGAACACACAAATAATTTTTCCATTTCTTTGCTCATGAGTATAATTAACGGCATGGCAGGAGGCAGAGCCATGGAAGAACTTGTAATGTCTAACCGCGAAATCCTTGATGCTTGCGAAAGGATTGGAGCAGATCTCACCAACAGATTAAAAGGCGTTTCAGGGATACCGCTGTTCGTCTGCGTCATGAAAGGCGCCATCAACTTCATGGTCGACTTAATGCAAAACGTCGACATGGATATCTTGACCGACTACATCCAAATCCGCTCGTTCGAGGGAATGGAAAGCACCGGCAAGGTAACGCTCATCAAAGATGCGAGCCACCGCGTCAAGGACAGGACAGTCGTCATCGTCGAAGATGTCGTAGACACCGGAATCTCCATGGATTTCCTCACCAAGCATTTCCAAGAGCTCGGCGCGAAAGAAGTCATTGTCGTCGCTTTGTTCGACAAGAAGGATGCCCGCAAAGTACCCGTCAAAATCGATTATGTCGGAAAAGTCCTGGAAGGCAGCAAATTCCTCGTCGGATATGGTTTGGATTATCGCGGCCTAATGCGTAACGTCCCATTCGTCTATGTGCCCACCAAAGACGAAGTCGCCGAATGGGATGCACTTCTGGAAAAACGTTAAAATAGCGAACCCGTGTATTGAAAAACGCCCTGATAGAGACGAGACACAAAAGTTGGACTTCCAACTGGAGGGTCTCATCTCAGATTGCAGGGCGTTTTTGATTTGGATATCGATTACTTCATTGTACCGAAAATACGGTCGCCGGCATCACCCAAGCCAGGAACGATATAGGCGTTTTCGTTGAGCTTGTCGTCAAGAGCGCACATATAGAGCGGGACATCAGGATTGGTTTCGCAGAACGCTTTCACACCCTCGGGGGCAGCAATAATGCAAAGGAAGGAAATCTTTTTAGCGCCATGGGCACGAAGCATTTTGACCGCATCGATAGCGGAGCCGCCAGTGGCTAGCATCGGGTCCACCAAATAGACATCAAGTTCGGAAAGGTTTCCGGGAAGCTTGCAGTAATATTCATGGGGTTGCTTAGTGATTTCATCGCGGTATAACCCGATATGGCCGAAGTGAGCTTCGGGGAGAAGCTGAGCCAAGCCATCGGACATGCCCATGCCAGCGCGGAGAATCGGGACAAAGCAGAGTTTCTTCTGATCGACGAGTGGTTGATCTGTCTCGCAAATCGGGGTTTCGATATGCTTGGTGACAATCGGAGCATGGCGAAGGGCTTCATAGCCTTCCAACATCGCGATTTCCTTCACCATTTCACGGAATTGTCCGCAGTGGGTTCTTTTGTCACGAAGATGGGTGATCTTGTGGCGGATGATTGGGTGATCGAGCAAGGTGGCGTTTGGATAATTCTGCATTTTGTTCTCCTTTTAAGAAAAAGCCCGCTTCAGCGGGCAATGAAATCAATGAGGATACTTAACCAAGGACATGAACGGAGCGTTCAGCTTTTTGGAGCCATCAAAATCGGTTAATTCGATGACGGTTGCCACTCCAGCCACTTCGGCGCCGACGCTTTCCACCAATTTTTCCAATGCAAGGAGAGTTCCGCCAGTAGCCATCAAATCGTCAATGAGCAACACGCGGTCTCCTTTTTTCAAACTGGAAGCTGGGATTTCGATAACATCGGTTCCATACTCCAAGTTGTAGGAAGTGCTATAGGTTTTGCCAGGCAGCTTTCCTTTCTTGCGAGCCATACCGAACGGCAGTCCGAGTTCATAGGCAACAGGACACCCAAACAAGAAACCGCGGGATTCAGGTCCAATAACCAAGTTGGCGCCTTTGTCCTTCGCCCACGCCGAGATCTCAGTGATGCATTGGTGCATCGCTTCTGGATTGGCGAGGAGCGGAGAAACATCTTTCCACGAGATGCCAGGTTTTGGGAAACCTTCCGTAACTCCTATGAAATCTTTCAAGTCCATGTGTATTCTCTGGCCTGTCTAGGCCGGAGTTATTTTACTATTGTTCCGCCTTCTTACAAGACCGCAGAAACGATTTTTCCCAAGAAAAAAGAAAACCACCCAAAGGGTGGCTTCCCTAAGATTAAACTTGTTTGACTATGACTTCTTGGCCGTTATAATCAACTAAGTATTTGTG
>CAMORJ010000033.1 GCA_946623775.1 uncultured Bacillota bacterium
GCGAAGACCGAGGAAGAGGAATTCGAGAAGATCTACAACATGAAGGTCATCGTCATTCCCACCAACCGCCCGATCGCCCGTATCGATGACATGGATTACATCTATGGCACCCATAAGGCCAAACTCGCTGGGCTCGTCGAAGAAGTCAAAGCCCGTTATGAGAAGGGCCAGCCTGTCTTGATCGGCACCGTGTCCGTCGAATCCAATGAAGAGATTTCCGCTTTGCTCACCGCGGCGGGAATCCCACACGAAGTATTGAATGCCAAAAACCAGGCTCGCGAAGCGGAAATCATTTCGCACGCTGGCGAAATGCATGCCGTCACCTTGGCCACCAACATGGCGGGCCGTGGTACCGACATCAAACTCGGCGAAGGCGTAAAAGAGCTGGGAGGTCTATGCGTTTTGGGTACCGAACGCCATGAATCCCGCCGTATCGATAACCAGTTGCGCGGACGTTCCGGACGTCAAGGCGACCCCGGCTATTCCCGCTTCTATGTCTCCTTCGAAGACGAGCTTATCCGCCGCTTCGTCGATGACAAGAGACGCGAATTCTTCATCGCTCAGCTCGGTGAAGACCACCTTGAAAACAAACTCATCCAGAACGTTGTCACCAACGCTCAGAAGCAAATCGAAGGCCGCAACTTCGATACCCGTAAGAACTTGCTCGACTACGATGACGTTTTGGCCAAGCAAAGGCAGATCATCTACGATCGCCGCGACTCCATCATGCTCGCGGGCGACATCGAAGAGCTCGTCCATTCCTTCTTCGTCGACACCGGCTTGTTCCTTGCGAAGAAAGCCGTCGTCCCCGGACGCGATGAGGGTTTGATCTCCGCCGAACAGCTCAAGAAACTCATGGAGCCTTCCTTCGTTCCCGAAGGGACCTTCCCCGCGAAAGCCTATGAAGAGGCGACCGTCGAAGAAGGCGGCGAAGACCTTGGCGAATTCCTCTATGCCCGTTACCTCGAAAGGAGGGCCGAGTGGACCGCTGAGCAAGCCGACGAAATCGAAAGGCGCATCTCCTTGGCCATCATCGACAGGAACTGGACCAAGCACATCGACACCATGGCCCATCTCCGCGAAGGCATCGGCCTACGCTCCTATGCGCACACCAACCCGCTTCAGGATTACGTCAACGAAGGCTATTCGCTCTTCCGCGACATGAATAACAACATCTCCGTCGATTGCGTCTTCAACTTGATGAACGTCAAGATCGCTAAGCCGGAGCAGCCCGCCCAGCAGGAGCCAGCCCAAGAAGCGGCCCCTGAGGGACAGCCCGAAGAAGCAAAGCCCGAAGCCAAGCCAGAAGAGGCAAAGCCCGAGGCTCAGCCCGAAGAGAGCAAACCTCAGGAGTAAGAGATCATGACTGAGCTTGCGGAATTAAAGCAAAAGACGCAGGAGTTGGGCGTCGTTGTCTCGCAGCTGAGCGATTCTCTCGATCTTCCGAAAATCAATGATGAAATCGCCTCGCTGGAGGCAGAGCAGAACCAAGAAGGTTTCTGGGACGATCAAAACAAGGCTAAGACGGTGTCGAGCCGTCTTTCGGCGTTACAAGGCAAAAAGGACAAATTCCTTAAGGCCCAATCCACCTACAACGACATCGTTTCGATGCTGTCTGAGGTCGGCGAGGGCGATGTCGACGTGATCGAGCTCATCGCGTCCATGATCGAGGAGCTGTCCGCCTTCTGCGAAGACCTTCGCCATAAATTGCTCTTCTCAGGCGAATACGATGCGCTCAACTGCACGCTTGAAATCCATCCGGGCGCAGGCGGAACGGAAGCCCAGGACTGGGCATCCATGCTGATGCGCATGTATGGACGCTGGGCAGAGCGCAACAATTTCAAAATCCAAGTCCTCGACATCGAAGATGGCGATGAAGCCGGAATCAAATCCGCGACCCTTAAAATCATCGGCACCGATGCCTATGGCATGCTGAAAGGCGAGAAAGGCATCCATCGTTTGGTTCGCATCTCCCCCTTTGACGCCGCGGCGAGAAGGCATACGTCTTTCGCCTCCGTCAACGTCACCCCTGAATTCGGCGGCGTCGGCGATATCGTGATCGATCCAAAGGATCTGCGCGTCGATACTTATCGCAGCGGCGGCGCAGGCGGACAGAACGTCAACAAGGTCTCTTCGGCCGTCAGAATCACGCACCTTCCCACCGGAATCGTGGTTCAGTGCCAAATCGAGCGCAGCCAGCTCATGAATAAAGCGACCTGTATGAGCATGCTCACCGACAAGCTTATGCAGATGAAGCTCGAAGAGCGCGAAAGAGAGCTCAAGAAGATCATCGGCGAACAGAAAAACATCGAATGGGGCTCTCAGATCCGCAGCTACGTTTTCCAGCCCTACACCATGGTCAAAGACCATAGGACCTCCCACGAAACGGGCGACGTCCTTGGCGTCATGGATGGGGATATCGATCCGTTTATCTACGCCTATTTAGAGGCGGAAGCGAGGAAAGATGGCCCGCAAGCTAAGTGAGTTAATCCATAATCGCGGCTTCATGATCGGCGTCAAGAACGTCCTTTTGGTGATTCTTGGCTCCTTCATCCTGGCGCTTGGCAATGCGCTTTTCATCGTTCCGCCAGGCCTAGTTACGGGGGGCGTGTCTGCAATTGGCGTCATTGCGCAACATTTTGTCTCGATGGCCAACCCTGATTTCAAAGTGGTCGACATCATCACCGGGGGGCTGACGATATTACTTTTCTTCATCGGGCTATTCTTCTGCGGCAAGAAGTTCGCTTTGCGTTCTTTGGTCGCGACGATCGCCTATCCTATCTTCTTCGCGATCCTATACCGTATCCCTTCCATCACTTACCTCTCCGATGAACTCATGAAAACCGAAGAGCCGCTTCTTGGCTTATTGCTTTGCGGCATTTTCGGCGGCGTTCTCATTGGCTTGGGCGTTGCGGTTGCCTTTTTGGGCAACGGCTCAACGGGCGGTCTCGATATCCTTTCCTATTTGATCGCAAAGCACACCCCGATCAAGGAATCCATCTCGACGTTCGTCTTCGATGCGACCTTAATCATTTTGGGCGCGACGCTTCGTTTGGACATGCCCAACAATGTGCCCCTTGCCCTAATCGGCATCTTCTCGGCCCTCATCACCTCGCTTGTAATCCATTTCGTTTACGTTGAAGGCAACACCTACATCATCTGCGAAATCATCACCTGCAAAGATGAAGAGGTTAAGGCCTTCATCCACGAAAAGCTCGACAGGGGCACCACGATTTACGAATGCGTCGGCGGATATACCGGCACCCCAAGGAAGATGATCCGCGCCGCGATGGCGAAAGATGAGGCCGCCGCGCTTCAAGCGTATCTCGCCACGATCGACCCCAAAGCGTTTATGACCTTCTCCCGCGCCACGAACATCAATGGCGAGGGATTCGTCCCATTCTCCACCCGCCGTCCTTCGAAAACCTATCCGAAGCAGGAGAGCGCAGACGATGGAAAATAACGAGCATCGCTTCAAATTAGTATCCAAATTCAAACCTACCGGCGACCAGCCCGCAGCCATCGCCAAGATTTTGGAAGGCGTCAAAGAAGGCAAACAGGTGCAGGTTATTTTAGGCGCGACCGGAACCGGAAAGACATTCACGGACGCGAACGTCATCGCCGCATTGAACCGCCCCACGCTGGTGCTTGTCCATAATAAGACGCTTGCCTCGCAGCTTTATGGCGAGTTCAAGGAACTCTTCCCTGAAAACAGGGTCGAGTATTTCATCTCCAACTTCGATTTCTATCAGCCTGAGGCCTATTTGCCTAAAAGCGATACCTATATCGATAAGAACGCGGTCATGAATGAGGAAATCGACATGATGCGCACCTCGGCGATGAATTCGGTTTTGTCCAGGAGAGACACCATCGTCGTTGCCTCCGTCGCCGCGATTTATGGTTTATCCGACCCCGCTGAATATAAGGGTCTGATCTTCGAAATCAGGGCAGGGGAGGAGCTTGATCGCAAGGAATTGTTCCGCCATTTAATCGATGCCCAATACACCAGGAACAACCTCGAACTGAAGCCCGGAACGTTCAGAATAAGGGGGGACGTCATCGATATTGCCCCTGCGACGCACGATTATTACATCCGCATAGATTGCTTTGGCGACGAGGTGGAATCCATCGCTCAGATAAACTCCATAACGGGAGTCATCGAAAGGACGTACGCCACATACCCCATATTCCCAGCCTATGACCACGCCTCCACCAGAAAGCGCATCGAGGCCGCATGCGTCACGATTGCCGAGGAGCTTGAGGAACGCTTGGAGTTCTTCCGCAGCCAGGGAAAATTGCTTGAAGCGGAGCGCTTGGAAATGCGCACCCGCCAGGATATGGAGAGCATGAAGGAATTCGGCCGTTGCCCCGGCATTGAGAATTATTCCCGCCACATCGATGGCCGCAAACCAGGCCAGCGCCCGTATTCGTTGATGGATTACATGCCAGATGATTTCTTGCTTCTGGTGGACGAATCCCACGTCACCTTCCCGCAGGTTCGAGGCATGTACAATGGCGACCGCTCCAGGAAGCAAACCCTTGTCGACTATGGCTTCCGTTTGCCGTCTGCGCTAGATAACCGCCCTTTGAATTTCGAGGAATTCGAAGCGCTTATGCCCAGCACCGTGATTTGCACCTCCGCGACTCCTGGCGATTATGAGCTGGAAAGAGCCAACCACGAGGTTGTCGAGCAGATCATCAGGCCGACTGGACTTCTTGATCCCGTCATCGACGTCAGGCCGACGATGGGGCAAATCAATGATCTGATTTCCGAAATCAAGAAACGCATCGAGGCCAATGAGAGAACCATGGTCGTCACCCTCACCATCAAAATGGCGGAGGACCTGACCTCATATCTGAAAGACAAAGGCATCAAGGTCGCCTATCTCCATAATGAGACCAAAACCTTGGAGCGAACCGAGATCATCTATCAGCTGAGAAAAGGCAAATACGATGTACTGGTTGGCATAAATTTGCTTCGCGAAGGCCTCGATATCCCTGAGGTGTCTTTGATTTGCATCCTCGATGCGGACAAGGAAGGCTTCTTGCGATCCACCCGTTCCTTGATTCAGGTCATCGGCCGCGCGGCCAGAAACGAGCATGGCCGCGTCATCATGTATGCGGATTATTATTCCGATTCGATGAACGAAGCGATTGCCGAGACCTCGCGCAGGCGCGCAATACAAGAAGAATATAATCGCGAGAACGGAATCGTCCCGACTACCATCATCAAAGAAATCAGACCGCCTCTTCACAATTCTGAAGATGAGGTCAAGGTCCTCATCAATGCCGATGGCAAGGCGTCACGCCACGAAATCGAAACGCGCATTGCTGATTTGGAGAAGCAGATGCGCCAAGCCGCCAAGGCTTACGATTTCGAGCGCGCCGCCCAGCTGCGCGACATTATCCTTGAAGCTCGCGCGGCTTTGAATTCATGAAAGAGTACGACGTTTACCTAATGGACTTCGACGGGACTCTCTTCGATACGAAGGAGTCGCTTTTCCCCGTATTCAAATATGGGTTTGAGAAAGTAGGGATAGACATCACTTATGACGATGTTGAATTCTTCATCCATCACACCCTTCTTCAGTCAGCCCAAAGCAAAGGGCTGGAAGGAGATCGGATTAAGGTCTTTTTTAAGGCCGTGAATGACGCGATCGACATGGAGGAGTCCGTTAGCAAAATCACCCCATTCAGCGACACCGTGTATTTGATTTCGGAGCTGAAGAGGCGAAAAAAGAAGTTCGGAATCGTCTCTGGGAACATCTCCTCCCACATCGAATTGGTGTTGGCTAGGCTTGGCTTTGATCCCAATGATTTCTTCCCTATCGTCGGCTCGGATAAATACAAGCACGGCAAACCCTGCCCAGATCCTATTTTGGTGGCAATGGAGATGCTTGGGGACAGCGATAAATCCTCCATCACATACATCGGCGACTCCGTTCAAGACGCCGAATGCGCGGAAGCGGCAGGGGTGGATGGCTATTTAATCAATCGGGATGGTGCATTGGACGGAGTCGGCAAACCGAAGATTCGTTCGTTCTATGAGATATTCGAGTATTGAATTCATAGACTGTTTAGTCTATCCTTTTAAAGCGTTTCCCGCAGAAAGGAGGAAATGACATGCTAAAGTGGTACGACATTATATTCATCATCGTGTCTCTCATCATTATCATCCTCTCTTTGTTGCAGGGTGGTAAATCCGAGGGTGCTTCGGGTGCGATTACCGGCGGCGGACTTAACGTCTTCGCCAAGCAAAAGGAGCGCGGCTCCGAGAAAGTGGTTACCTGGCTGACATTCGGCTTCGCAATCCTCTTCCTCTTCCTAGCCTTGATCATCTCGGTCTCCGGCGGATCAACCGCCGCTGCGGCCTAAAACGAAAGTAATGCCCTTCGGGGCATTTCTTTTTTGTCGCATGATGATATTATTAGGGGCATGACAGTCAAAGAGTATGTAGCGTTTCGAAAAGAAACCCTTAGGCAAGAGGCTTCTGCTTTTGCCGTTCCCCCAACCTTGGTGATTATCCAAGCCAATGATAATCCCGCGTCTGATGCCTACATCCGCGGCAAATTGAAGGATTCCGAAGAGCTTGGCTTCAAGGCAGAGCTCTGGAAATTCCCTCCTACGATTTCCCAAGAGGATCTGCTTAAGGAAATCGACAAGGCCAATGCCGATCCGCTCGTGGACGGGCTTATCGTTCAGCTCCCGCTTCCGCCCCACATCAATGAGGATGTCATCAAGAAGGCGGTTGATCCGAAGAAAGACGTCGATGGCTTCCATCCCGAGACTTCGTTCGAGCCTTGCACCCCAAAGGGAATCTGCGATTACCTAGGCCACGAAGGCTTTGTCTTCCGCGGCGCGAATGCAGTGGTGCTCGGCCGCAGCAACATCGTTGGCAAGCCGATGGCCCACATGCTCCTTAAGCGCGATTGCACCGTTACGGTGCTTCACTCCAAGACTTCTTTGGAAGACCAGAAGTTCTATATCGGCCATGCGGATCTGATCATTGCAGCGATTGGCAGGAATGCATATCTCGATGGACGCTTTGAATATAAGAAGAGCGCCTTCATCGTCGATGTCGGCATCAACCGCGGCGAAGACGGCAAACTTCATGGGGATGCCATTCCCGATTTGCCGGTTGCCCTTCAGACTCCAGTCCCTGGCGGAGTCGGTCTATTGACCCGCATCGCCTTGATGGAGAATTTGATGGTCGCAGCGAAAAACCGTTAAGGACGTGTATTGAAAAATGAAAGGTCGCGGTTGAATCCGCGACCTTTTCGTATCCTTATTTCTTTTCTTCGATTTGAAGCGGCTCAGGCGGTTCCTGATGATCGAGCTCTCCAGAGACTGGCTGCTCGATGATTTCGCCTTCAATTGGATCAGGTTCTTCTTCCTCAGCCGTTTTCTTATGCTTCTTGGGCTTGTTGTGCTTGGGCGCTTCGGCAGGGAGGTTGCCAGCCATTTGTTTCTTTTTCTTGTTGAAAGAGATGATGGCGATGATGGCTTGGGTTAAGCCGAATGCCGCCATGACGATGCCGATGACGATTAAGACGACTTTTTCGCCCATGTCGGCGTTCTTGTACATGATCATAATTGCAACGCCGAGGGCAAGAAGCAACGCGCCGAAGATGATTTCGAGAACCGGCATGAACAATTTCTCAGCCTTGCGCACGATGGAAAGGACCGAGAATAAGAGCAGCAAACCGCCGATGACCATGAGGAACACGGAGAGGAAGTTGATGATAAGCCCGACGAAGAATTCGTGGGAGAGGATGACTACGATACCTGCGGTGATTTCGAAGCCGCCGACGAGCCAAATCGATTCTTGGGATTCTTTGTAGCGGAACAGGACCATCAAAATGCGGAGGATGCCGTCCAAGATGATGAACGCGCCGATGACGGCAGCAATAGTTGTTTCGATGGGCCCGGTGCTGCCATTGCCATTGTCTTTTGTGATGCCAAAGTATATGGCAAGACCGCCAGCCGCAACCATCAAGAGGGCTTCTATTAAATTCCAGATGAACCAAACCTTAGGGAATCTTGGTTGTTCTTCGCCTTTGTTTCCAAACATTGTCATTTCCTCCAGCGCGTTTAGCGATTAAAGTATATCGCGAGGAAAAGCAAAAATGAAAAAAAGTATCTTAAAAGCTTATGCGGAATTGATCGTTAAGACCGGAATCAATCTTCGCAAAGGACAATCGGTCAACCTACAAATCGCTGTGGATCAAGAGGAATTCGCGGCGATGCTGGTGGAAGAATGTTACAAAAACGGCGCAAAACGCGTTCGTATTGATTGGATTTCGGAAAAAGTCAGCCGTGCTTCATATCGTAAAGCCAGCAAGAAGAGCCTTACGATTTTCGACAAACTCGACATCGCCAAACAAGAGTGGCTCAATGAGGAATTGCCTTGTCTTATCTATATCCATTCCGAGGATCCAAATGGCATGAAAGGCCTCAGCCAAGAGAAGTTGGCTTATGTTAGAAAAGCCATGATGGCCGCCATTGCTCCTTACCGCGCAAAACGCGAAGACCGCTATCAGTGGTGCATCGCCGCTGCCGCTAGCCCAGCTTGGGCCAAATTGATGTTCCCTGAACTCAGCAAGAGACAGGCGACCGAAAAGCTGTGGGAGACGATTCTCCAAGTCTCCAGGGCAGCAGACGGAAACGGCATTGCCAACTGGGAGGCCCATGACGCAGATTTGAAGAAGCGCTATGGCATGCTCAACCAAATGCGCTTGGTTTCACTCCATTACACCTCTTCTAATGGCACTGACCTGACTGTTGGCCTAATCCCGGAAGTCAAATGGCTTGGAGGCGGCGAAACGCTTCCTGACGGCGCTTTCTTCCAGCCCAATATCCCAAGCGAAGAAGTCTTTACCACGCCGAGGAAAGGCGTCGCGGAAGGCATCGTCTATTCTGCAAAGCCCCTTGCCTATCAAGGTAACGTTATCCGCAATTTCTATGTGAAGTTCCACGAAGGAAAAGCGGTGGAAGTGCACGCCGAAGAAGGAGAGGAATCCCTTCGCTCTATTTTGTCCATCGACGAAGGTTCTGCGTACCTCGGCGAATGTGCCTTGGTTCCATATGACTCCCCGATCAATAACACCGGACTCCTTTTCTATAGCACCCTCTTTGATGAGAACGCAGCCTGCCACCTTGCGCTGGGTCGCGGATTCGGAATGCTTTATCCTGGCTATGAGAACATGAGCAGGGACGAGCTTTTAGCGAAAGGCATCAACTGGTCTTCCAGCCACGTTGACTTCATGATTGGCTCCAAAGACCTCTCCATCGTCGGCAAAACTGAGGATGGAAGGGAAATCCAAATCTTTAAGGATGGCAATTGGGCATTTTAACCCGGTTGCAACCGATAGTTGCGGAATTGAAAAGCAGACTTGGTAGTCGCAACCGTGCGACCCCTTATATGATTTCGGTGGTTTCAGGAGGAACGAAACATGAACATTGAAATTGCAAACCGCCTCGTCGAACTCAGAAAGAAAAGCGGTCTATCCCAAGAAGAACTTGCCGCCAAACTTGGGCTCTCGCGTCAGGCAGTATCTAAGTGGGAACGCGCAGAGGCGTCCCCGGACACGGATAATCTTATTTGCTTAGCCAAACTCTATGGCGTTTCCCTCGATGATCTTCTCAACACCGATGATTCGGTGGAGGAAATCGTCGCTCAGCAACCTGCCTTCGAGGAAAAGCCCGCCGGATATAGGAGAAGCGGCAGATTCGAAGTCCGTTCTCAATGCGAGGAAGGCGAAATCGTTATTGTGAAAGAAGACGATGAAGATGACGACGACAGCAGATTCACGGATTACATCGCGACCATCAATGGCCAAAAGACGCATGTCGAAAGGACCGATGATTGCTTTGTGGTAGAGCCTCTTAAAGCAAAGAAGAGGAATGATGTATACAAAACCGTAAACGCCATTGTCTCTTCCATCTGCGTCTTCGGATCACTTACGGCTTATGTTGTTTGCGGATGCTTGCTCAGCGATAAGATTCCGCATGTTTGGAGCTCTTGGTGGGTCTTCTTCATGTCGGTCGTCATGGCTTCTGGCATCATGGAATTCATGAGAACAAAAAGAATCGCTACCCTCGCAGCCTTCTTTGTCGGTGCATCGGTTGCTACCTTCATCTTGCTTGGCTTCTATCTCGATGCCTGGATGTATGCCTGGCCGGTGTTCCTCTCCATTCCTCTAGTTGGAGGCGTCGGAGGCAACATTGATAAGCTAACGCATGAGTGGCGCACAAAAGGCTTCTACAAAGTCCCGTTGAACTAAATAATCAATACACGTCCTCGCTGAATTAAAGGCGGGGACTTTTTATATCTGAATCAAATCAATAAGGTTTGGAAAGAGAATCCTCTTGCCTGCAATGCACAGCGATTTGGTAAGTGCGTCGATGCTGGAGATGATTCCTTCTAGATAATGCAGATATCCATCTTCCCAATATTTTGCCCTCACCGGTTCGTGATGGTATCCAACCAGTATCTCATTGATCTCCTCAGCCCGATCAGAACTTATCTGAGGGCGGGGAGTTTTTCTTTTCTCATAGAGAAGGCGTGATAAAACCACGGATTGCTCCGTCAACGACTTATAGGGCATCCATTTCATCATCCCGCGGTCGCCGTTCATGCTTTATGCCCTCCGATTTGCTGATGCCTTTCCCGAATCGTCGATTCTTCTAATAGCGAAGTGGCTCTAAGGACGGAATTTCGGCCATACCTGATTTGCAAATCGTCCAGCGCCTCGTGCAAGGCTCTTCGTTCGATGGCTTCTTCCGCGGTTTCGAATAGACTTGGCTGGATGCCTTTGTATGGTTCTAATTGGGAGAAACAAATGCTTAGCCCTCTGATGGGCAATTCTTCTATGAAACGATCAAACAAACCATATATCGCCTCGATGAGCGAATCATTGTCATCGGTTGCGATATTCAGTGTGCATTGCCTGGAGAATCCGCCTCCGATCGCTTGGCTATATCCAGCCATAACAGATACACGCCCCGCCTTTTTTCCTTCCAAACGCATGCGGAAACATAAGTCATCGCACATTTCGCGAAGAATTAGTTTGGCCTCTTTGGGCGTGTAATCCCTCATCAATGTTTGGCCAAGGCTCAAACTCGTATCCTTAGGCTCATACTTTTGATGGATGTCGCTGCAGTCGATCCCGTTCGCGAGATTATGAAGTTGCTCCCCGATGATGCCGAATTCGTTTTTGAGGACGGAGACATCGACCTTGGCTAGAGCTTCTACGCTTCTGATCCCTAATCTATCCAGCCTTCCTCCGATTCCGTGGGAAATGCCCCAAATCTTTGTAAGGGGTTGGATGCTCCATAATTTCTTTTTGACGTCTTCCATTCTCCAACGGCCAATGAACGGCGGCTTCTTTTTCCCTTCGTTGTCCAAGCAGACCTTGGCCAAAAACATATTCGGCCCGATTCCGCATGTGGCAACCAGCCCCAACTCATCCTTGATACGTTTTTGGATGCGTGCGCATAGCTCTTCCGCGCTGCATTTATATAGTCCTAAATAGGGCGAAAGATTTAGGAAGGATTCGTCAATGGAATAGACGTGGAGATCCTCTTCTCCAACAAAATCCAGGAAGATGGAGACCACCTTTGCGCTCATGGTGATGTAATAAGCCATTCTTGGGGTGGCGAATATCATGCCGGGAACCTTGGGCAAATCACCGATCCTGCAGACGTTCGGGATGCTGTAATTCGCTTTCAAAATCGGGGAAACTGACATGACGATGGAGTTCTCGCTTCGGGAGCGATCCGCCACGACCAAAGGCGCCGAAAATATGTCTAGGCCACGGGCTGCGCATTCGCAGCTGGCGTAGAAGCTTTTCAGGTCGATCACCGCGTATGTCTGCTCTTGATGTCTTTCTTCCATAAGGGGTGAGGCAAAGCATATGGAAGAAATATTTTCATTGGAGTCTTGATATTCTCCGTTTCATTAGGTTGCTGACCCAAAGTTTTCATATGATGTACAAACAAATCCGACTTTGGTTAGACAGGGAAAGCAAGGTGGAAAAAGCGAGTGAAAATACGTCTGAATTGGTTTTTGTGCAATGTGCATATTTGGCGTTTTCGCCCTTGAATTAAGGGCTCGTTTATGCGCATCCGCAGCGGCCGTTATGCTAACCTATTAGCGGAATCCGAATATGAAACTCTTTGCTTTTGCTATCGATGATGGGACCGTTTTCGATGAGAAGGTCATCGATATCTTTAATAGATATGGAATAAAGGCGACCTTCAATCTCAACAGCGGTCTTCAGGATTATGTGTGGTTCAAAGACTGGCTTGAGGTTAGAAGGATAAAACTTGAAGAGAAGAAGGGCATTTACGACGGCCATGAAGTAGCCTCGCATTCTTTGACGCACCCGTACCTGACTTCTCTATCCGATGAGGATATTCGTCGGGAAGTAGAAGAGGACATCAACAATTTAAAGAGTGTTTTCCATTGCGACATCAAAACGTTTTCCTTTCCTTTCGACGGATATGACGAAAGGTCCATCGGCATCATCAAAAGCCTGGGCATCACCCATATTATTCTCCCTTGCATCGATGACTCCTTCCGTTATCCGGATGATGCTTATCACATCAAAGCGACATCATGGGACATCGATGACGCATTATGCAAAGTGCAAAGATTCATTGAGGACGGCGAGGCGGAGCTATTCGTATATCTATCCCACTCATATGATTATGAATATGGCGACAGCTATGCCAAATTGGAAGAGCTATGCAGAATCGTCAGAGGGCGCCAAGACATTAAAATCATCAACGTCAAAGACATTTAAGTTTTATATAGGAATCCAAATTAACGCGCACGCGCAGTGTTAAATCTTGAAAAGGAGCCCGAGGAGTTTATAATAATCGAGCCGTGGGGCATTAGCTCAGCTGGGAGAGCGCCTCGTTCGCAACGAGGAGGTCGGCGGTTCGATCCCGCTATGCTCCACCATTAGTACACGCATCCCAAACCTTGATTGGCTTGGGATTTTTTAATGCTTAATATCCATTATGTATCTCAAACGTGATACAATATCGGCGGAGTAATTCATATGGCAAAAACGCAGACAGTTCACACAAGAGTAACCGAAGATATAAAGAATCAGGCAGAAAAGATTTTTACCTCCCTTGGTCTCACTACGAGTCAGGCGATAATGCTTTTCCTTACGGCTACGGTTAATCGCAATGGGATGCCATTCGAATTAACCCTGCCCAAGAAGGAAGATCAAGACCTATCTTTTGCGATTTCTGTGGCGACTGTTGACGGGGTAAAACCCTCTGAGGATGCCCAAAGGATTATGCGCCTCTACTCTCGGGGCGAGATCGACTACGAAACCGCGCAGTTCGCAATCGGGAGGCTTTACCAATGATAAAGGACCCTTATGTATATGAAGGAACAGATGTCCTTATCAATAAGCTGAATATCCGCGATTCCGAAAAACTCGATAGGGCAGAGTCGGATTTTGCTTCTCTTGCGATAAGCCAATTAAGGAACGAGGATTTCAAAATTGATTCGATTTTCGATTTGTTGGAAATTCACAGAAGGCTTTTTTCCGCGCTTTACGACTGGGCAGGCAAGCCAAGGACCATCAACATCTATAAAGCGGAACCGCTTTTAGGAGGAAAATCTATTGACTATGTTTTTGCCTCCTATATCGATACCGCCCTCAAAGAGCTCCAAAAGGAATTCGCGACTACCGATTGGGGGTCGCTTAATCCTTCGGAAAAAATCGAGAAGGTGTGCTATTTCGTGTCCGAATTTTGGCATATCCATCCATTTAGAGAGGGGAACACTAGAACTTCCGCGATGGCGCTTTACTTCTTGATTAAGAAAGCGGGGCTTCACGTGAACATTGGTTTCCTTTCTCGAAACGGAAAGTTCTTCCGAAACGCTCTGGTTTTGTCTTGCCTCTACAGTTCTTCTAAGACCGGGTATCTCTTGGGCATCGTAACGGATTCGGTAACCCTTAAGAATGAGATTTCAGGGAAGTACGAGACGATTGAAGGAACCGAAGTGAAGAAGTATTCGTATAGTCACCACACGACCAATAAACTCGAAACAATTAAAAAGCCGGCCGACTGGAAATGAGTTTCTTCTTAACCTCGCTTTGCGGTCTTGACTGTGTCCTCGCCGCAAAGTGGAACCTGACGCAGTCTAAACTGTAGATGCTGCTATAGGATCTTCTTCGGACCGGCATTCGATTCCCCGCGACTCCACCATTAGTACACGCATCTGTCGTAGTCCAAAGTCATTTATCCGAAGTTGGACAAAACGGCGTACCCATAGACAGCCGTCCGAAAGGGCGGTTTTCTTGTGTCTCGAACTCGCCGACCTCCTCGTTACATCGTAG
>CAMORJ010000034.1 GCA_946623775.1 uncultured Bacillota bacterium
CAGCCATCATCGGTTTTGTCATTGGTATCGTCTTGTTTTTCAATGGGCTGAAGGGCGGCATTCCCGACGCCGCAATCTTCCTAGTGATGTTCATTTCCTCGTTTTTGGCCAACCTGATTACATTGGCCATCATCCTATGGGAAGACTTCCTTCAAGGGGATAAAAAGCAATTGTACATTTATGGCTCATTGGCCACCGTCCTGGCATTTGTCTGTCCGTTGGTTGGGGCAATCCCCTTCCTGGCAAGCCAAAACCAAAACCTGCTCATGCTGATGGCAGGAATACCGCTTTTCTATACGCTTTACTTCCTCAGAGACGCGGAAGACGCGGGAAGAGAAGATTAGTCGATTTTCTTCTTAAACAGATACACGCGTCCACCGAAATCGCCTATGACGCGTATTTGATCGTTCAATCCAACGCCAGACCACTGCTGCGGGAGCTTGAGCCCGCCATTGCACAGAGTCATGCCTTTTGCGGTACCTGAAAATTTCTCAATATCCATATCGAATCTACGGGAGATAGCGGTGACGAGCTTACCCTCTTCTTTGATATGGATAGGGGCAATCATATTAACAAGAGCCCCGAACTTTTTGATGTCATTTTTCTCTTCCCTGACTTCGTAAGTGTAGGTTGCGTCTGGTTCTAAACCGACTAGCCTCAAACGCTCCATGGAAGGATTTGGCTTCTGGAGGTAGTTAACATATGAAACCAGTGCGCTGGTCTCATCGTGGACTTCGATCGCCAAAAACCCATCGGAGTCGAAATCGGCGAGAATGTCGCATTCGCCGTATTGGCAAACCATGCGGTTGGCTTTGTAGAACTCGATTTGCCGCAGGAGTTCTTTTTTATCGACCGGATCCAATTCGGTTATGACAAGTTCATAGCCCAAAACACCGATGCAAGCGACATCGAATTTGGTTCCTAGGCTCGTTCTCCTGAGCAGTTGGTGGCTGGTCTTAGACGCAACATGATTGTCCATGACGGACTGGGGGTACCCTAGAATCATATTGGATTGGATGTTCGCGCGTTGGAAAGAATCCGTGTTATCGCTGACCCAGCCTTGGCAGAAGAAGCAGAACATGCCCAAGTCGTTTCTCGCTCCTCCCGAGGCGCAATTCTCCATTAATAGATTGGGGAATTTCTCACGCAAACCGGTGAGAATCTCATATAAGCCTAAGATGTAATGGTGATAAAAGGCGCCGTCACGAGAAGGAACGTCGGACATCGGGCGATTGTAATCCCATTTGATGTAGTCGATCTTCGCCTCTCCGATCGTTTCAACCAAGAAGGAAAGAATGAAATCGCGCACTTCTTTCTTAGTCAAATCAAGCGTCAGCTGGTTGCGGCCTCTCAAAGGCTCATGAACTCCGTCTTGAATCGCCCAATCGGGGTGCTCTTTGTATAGCTCACTCTCGGGGGAGATGGCTTCGGGCTCAAACCAAAGGCCGAATTTCATACCCAAACCATGAACGTATTCGGACAATCCGATTAACCCGTGTCTTAGTTTTTTGGTATTTACGACCCAATCTCCTAACCCATGAGAATCGTCATTTCTGTCGCCAAACCAGCCATCATCCAATACGAATAATTCAATTCCCAATTTGCTGGCCGCCTTTGCGATGGTATGCAGTTTGCCGTCGCTGAAATCGAAATATGTGGCTTCCCAGTTGTTATAGATGATAGGCCGTGGAACTCCGGCCCATTCTTTTGGAACAATGTTCAAATTCACGAACTTGTGCATGTGGTGCATAAGTTCATTCTTACCATGGCAGGCATAGCTCATGACCGCCATCGGGGTGATAAATTCTTCGTCTTTGCCCAGTTCAAGGTTAAGGCAGAAATCAGACATACCAGATTGAATTCTGATCTTGCCGAAGGTCGTCTTTTCCACTTCTTCTAAATGGTTCCCTGAATAAATGAGATTGAACCCATAAACCTCGCCATCGCGATAAGACGTGCCTTTTTGGCAAATCATAAAGAATGGATTTCTAAAGTCCGAGCTTGAACCGGTCGTAGAGCCAAAGCTGTATTTTGCGTGCTTGATTTCAACACTTTCACGATTGAATTCATTGGCCCATGACCCATAGAAAGTCTCAATGCAAGCTTGGGCATCATCGATGAACATCTGCATGGACATCGCCTTGTTCACAACGATCTTCTTTTCGCCGAGATTGCGGATCGTGACGAATCTGCCAATCACGTCGGGCGCATCGAAAGTAACATAATGCAGCTCAATTTCGGCATTCATCAGCTCATCACGACATACGAGAACCAATTCCTGCCCAGCGTCATGAGGATTCGGATACCCTTTCATCGGAAGGAAATCGCGAATCTCAGAAGACACAAATTGGAAATCGAAGACGAGCGAATCCTCTCCGCGAAGAACAATGGAAGGCGAATTGAAATCACCGCGAAGCGGGGTCGTAAAATCCGATGCCCTATCATTCAGACAGCCGGTTTTGCCTTCGATATCGCTTGGATATGCTATCGTCCTTCCTTGAGGGAGGGCATAAGGGGAAATCAAACTAGAAAAATCGTCGTCCTCCAAGAGGCGTTTCCCATAGTATTCGGTACATGGTTTCCTGAGATCGTCTATACGCAAAAGCAAAGACGTGTTCTTCGTCGAAAGAAGATAAGTGCGTTCGTATTGTTTAATCATGCGCTGATTTTAGCATGAACGAAGTTAAAGATGTAGCAAGGAAGATTTTTGATGTATTTCTATTGCGAATTTCGATACATGTCCCCAATATTTTTGAAGAGAATCTTTAGAAAAGCGGTACATCCTGCTCCCAGTTTTCAATGAAATCGCGTTCAAGGTTTTTGAGTCCGTTCATCAATGCGTTGCAGCTTTCCAGGAAGCTCACTGGATCGCCTCCGGTAAGCATAGTTTCCGCCTTTGACTTGAGATTCTCATAAAAATCGGAGTCGTCGCCATCCGCGCCAAAATGAATTCCTTCCAGCAGGGAACCAGCAAGGCTATAAACGGGGCCAAGATAATCGGTTAAGTCCTCTCCCAGCGACAATTCGGCCGCTTCCAGCAAGAAAGCAATCTCGCATGCTTGATGATAATTAGCCAAATATTGGTCTTCTGGGTCCCATTCGGGAATAGGATTCTCAATGCCGAATGACCTTTTCAAACTCCTGTGGTGGATGATTTCCAAAAACCCGCAGACGATTCGGTTAAACACCTCGTTGGGCAAATCGGGAGGAAGAAGTCTGGTTGCGCCCAAGACCAGCAAAAGCCTTTCGTCTTCCCCGGGCATCTTTCGTTTTAATAGGTCAAGATATAGCCCTAAAGAAATGCCGTCTTGGTATAACGCATCGGGGTTGATTTCAATTTCTCTTGGCATGTTTCAATTTCCTTTTCTTTTTCTTCTTTCCAACCGTTTTTCGATACACGGGCCCCATGATTTCGCAAAGTTTATCCCCTTCATAGACGAGGGTCAATTCAAATATCGGGCCTTTTTCTTCAATAAGCGGAAGAAATACCTTGTCCCCTTCCCACATAGGCAAATCGAGCATTTTGGATTTCTCGACGAATGCCAAGTCTCCTTCATTGCATTCAATTATCTCGCCCGAATATTCTGTAACCTTATATACATACATGCGCTCGGGCTTGGCTACCGAATTCAAGAAATCGACGAAGCCGCAATAACGGTATTTCAAAACCTCAAGCCCCGTCTCTTCGCGGATTTCACGTTTGAACGCCTGAACGGCGGTCTCGCCAGGCTCTAAATGACCGCCTACCCCAATCCACTTTCCTTCATTGACGTCGTTCTTCTTTTTGGTGCGGTGAATCAGCAAATACGAATCGCCGGATTCGATGTATGCAAGCGTGGTTCCGCATTTGCGCGCCGCCTCTTTTCTCGCAAACAAATCTTTTCGCTTTTCGATGGCTTCCATGATTTCCTGGATGACGCGTTCGGTCTCTTTGAGTATTTCAAAACCCCAATATCTAAGAACGAGGTAGCCTTCCGATCGAAGTCTTGCATTCACCTCTTGATCGCGGGCGATGTTGCGTTCGATTTTCGGAATCCAATATCCGAGGTTCGTATGAATCTTCTGTTTGTTCTCCTCAAACTGATAACCATGCCAAAACTCGGAATCGCAGAAAATGGCAATCTTCAATTTCTCTATGAGGATGTCTGGGTGACCGAAAACTTTGGAAGAATAGAGGCGATACTTAATGCCGCGGGCAGTAAGCTCTTTTCTGATGACTTTCTCGATTCCGGTATTCTTCCCACGAATACGAGACATGGTTTTGGACACAATTGCAGGATCGCGGTTCATTTCTTTTTCTTCGCCACACCTTTCAAAGCAGCACCACTGGTTTTCTTTGGCGCAGCCGGTTTCAACCCTTCATTGATTTTGCCAAGAGCATCGCTTGCCTCTTCGCGCAATTTCGAGACGATGCGGTCCAATTCCTCTGGATTCAATCGCTCTAATTTGTCAGATAATTCAGAGATTCTTGCTTCCAATTCGCTCAGCCTATCGACAGAGGAATTAAGCCTATCGATGGCGCCGTCGATTCTGGCGATCGATTGTTCTAAGGCCTTTTGGCGTTCAAATACATCGTCGATCGAATCCGATACCCCCTCGATGCGAGAAGAAAAATCAGCATCCGCTTCAGCTATTCTTTCTAAGTTTTCCCTTGCGCTTTCCAATGCCTCCAAGGCTTTCGTCATCGATTCTTCCTGTGTCATGCTTATCTCCTTTTGTGTTTCTTTGCTTTCTTTCTGATTTCTTCCGCCAACCTGCTCGATGCCAGGTAGAAGAAGGTTTTCCGCTCTTCGGGGTTGCAGTCAGATACGCATTGCTTGTAAAGCTCAAGAAGGTTTTCGGGCTCTTCAGGGTCCATGACGGCTCTCAAGAATGCATATCGGTTAACGGCACCGATCGTTTTATAGAACTCCCTTAAAACAATATAGTCGTTATAGCGAATGTAAATCCCAATCGCTTTGTCGTGCGGCGTTTTCTTTTGCGCCGCAAATTGGTAATCCAGCGTCTTTTGCAATTTGGCTTTTGCTTCTTCGGAGTCATGGACCCTTCCATAGGCGCGGAGAGCACCTTCATAATCGCCTTTGCGGAATCTTCTATCGCCAAAAGCAATCCAATGCTTCTCATCCACCACTCCGGCGAAATAACGCCTTAATTCATCGCCGTTAGGCAAGGGCGTTAGATGCGACAAAATCCTCTCATCGATAATGGGGGCGGAATTAGATTCGAAAACGATGATCCTATTCTTGGCTCTGGTCAGCGCCACATAGAACCGATTGAACAGCATTCGATGCAAAGTAGAGTGCTTACCCGCCTTATCTTCTCCCAATATCTTCACGAAGAGGTCCCGCGAAGATGAGAAGAAATCGACAAGTACGACGGTATCCCATTCTCTGCCTTTGGCCTGCTCTACGCTCAAAAAAGAAGAAAGGACAAATTGCTCATCGATGCCCTTGTATTTCTCTTGGGCTTCATCGCGATACTTTGCTTCCGGGAAAACAAAGACGGTGTCACGATCCGATTTAGCTGCCAGCTCGACTGCCTGGCGGAATGTATTCTCGTCGCGGATAAGAACGGCCAGAAGGTCATCGTCGTCACTTCTTTTGGATACCTCAGGGGCTTCATTCCCTTTCTTCAACGACCCAATGCAAGACTTCTTTACGCTGTTGAATTCATTGATAAAACGTACCAGCGAATTGCCCGAACGATATGATTCATTTAGCCAATGCACTTTGACTTTTATCGGCATCTTAAACGCCTTAGATGCGATTGCGGTTGCCTGGCTATGATTGAAGATTGTCGGGTTCACAGACTGGTTATCATCGCCATATATAAATAATGGTAAAGAATTTGTCAGTTTAAAGAGGGTTAGAATGGCTCTAAATTGCAATTCAGATAAATCTTGATATTCGTCAATAATGATGGAGTCGTAATAACGTAATTTCCCTTCGTGTTTTATAAGGATTCTTGCTAAATCATTATCGGTGACAAGGTTGTTCTCAGACAAATACCGGTCATAAAGCTCGCCTATTTTGAAGGCCGCGGTCCTGGCAGCGCGATCATATCCTTTTTCGTTGTCAGTCAATTTGAGGAACTTTTCCAAAGACAAACGGCCGTTCTTTGACTCAAGGCATTCCATGGACCCGCTTATGACTCCGTTATAGAAAACGTAGGCGGTCATGAATCTCTCATCATCGGTGTCCCCCAATGGGGCGGCGATGGTTCTAAAAGACATGGTCATGTTATGAGAATTGAGGAACCATTCCCTAAAATCATCGCGGCCGCAATGCCTTTGCATCATTTCGGCGCTGTTTGAGAATAGCCTTGCGCATAGTTTTTGGAACGTAAGGCAATCTGGATTCTCAATGCCGAAATTTTCGATGGTTTTATAGACGTAATCGCATAAATCATCTTGATAGGTTACATAAAGCACACGGCCAATTTGATATAGGTCGATGAAATTGGAAATGCTTAAGAGCGTCTTCCCTGTGCCTGCGGAGCCGCAGAAAGCCGCGGGGTAATTGATGCGCGAATCGTCCAGCAATTCAATTTGCTGTCTGGATAGATAGGCAACCTCTTCAGGCTCTTCATTCTTGTTCTCCGGGAGAATGATTTCATGAAGGATGACATCGTCCCTTCTCTTTTCTATATAAGAGGCGATCCTCTCGCCGACTTCCGATTGCTCGTCGTGCTCATCCTCATTGGAAAGACCAACAAGTATGATCGATTTTTCATCCATCCTTCTATGCGCATCGTATCCGCGTAAAAAGAAGACGCGCGCGCCATAATACTCGTTCGAATTAGAGAACCTAAATTTAGTAAGCGCCATGGCGTTTAGGCCCATGAGCTTTTTGTTATCGCGGCTTGAAAGAAAACCATGAAGCGAATCGTCGTCATAGCAAATCAACTTCTCGCAGAGATCGATGAAGTCATCCCTGACTTTGGGATGACTGGATGCAAAATCCTCCAATTGCCTGCGGAAGAGTTCAGTGACAAATAATTTACGATGAGGTTTATCTCGTTTTTCAATGACAAAATCCGCAATAGGAATAGAAACGGCTTCTTCATGGTTTTCAGGTTCGGGTTCAGCGGGTGTTTCCACGATAGGCGCTTCGACAACGGGCTCCTCTTTTTTGGGCAAAGGAACGCGGTTGCAGATATCCAAAACTTCATCGAAGCTTCTGTAAGGCCTGCTGGTTTTAAAACCGTTTTTGGTAACGGAAAGGATCTCCGGCCCTTTATAGAAGGTGACGATGAAACACTTATTGGGCTCCTCGATCAAAGACAAAGCGGCGGTATATGGTTTGTTCATTCCGTCTACGCAAGCGCAAAGGATTCGCCATTGGCTCAAATCGAAGTTCTCAAGCAGTTCGAACATTGAATCGCCTTCCGGGAACAAGGATGGAGCAAAGATGATTTCACTGGTCAATTTGAATCGTTTGATTTGCCCTAAAATCGAATCCAAGCGTTTGAATAAACTCTCGTCTTCGGGGTGGAAGGCAGAACGAAAAATCATCTTTGAGTTAGGAATGCGAGAGCTATGGCGGAATTCAACCTCTTGATAGCTCCGATGGAAGAAGATTTCGTCTCCGATGCGTTTCGGAACAGATTTTGAAGCAGGAATAAATGCAGGTTTTGCAATCTCTTTAAAAGTGTTTTGCGGGATTTTTGGTTTTTCAGGTTTCTGAATTGGCTTCTGATAGAAGTCTCTTTTCTTGGATGCCTGGAAGCCGCTTTGCGACAGAATCCGTTTTTGAACCTCAAGCAAAGAGGACTCATCAATTTGTTCCTCCTCCCCTTCGGGCTGCTCAGGTTTTGGCTGGGGCTTTGGCTGATAGGAAGGCTTGGGCTTCTTGGGGAAAGAGACATCTCCTAGGTTTGGAATTTTCTTTTTCTTGCCCGCAGAGAAAGCTGGGGTTGGACTTTCAATTGGCTTTTCCACCGCTTCCTCAATCGGCTCTATTTTGGGTTGCTGTTTTTTGGGTACGATGGTGGGTATCTTCTTTTTGCTATACCCCTCGAAACGAGGTCCGAAATCCAAATTCGGCATCACGAAATCATCATCGGCGTGATCTAAAATCGCAGGCTCATTATCCCGAATCGAAATCGCATTGATGCTTTGGAGATATTCCTCAATCGGGAGGAACGCATTGCCGTCTTCAACCAAGAACGCGCTGTAAACGCAATAGTAGGCAGCAAGCTTTCTATAGTCGATTACATAAGCGAGGTTGTGGTTCTTTTTATTGACGATTAGAACATTTTTTATATCATCGCCTTTTAGAATGCATGCGGCGATGATCCATTCTTTCAAATCGAAGTTTTCCCGTTGGGCGATTTGCTCTTTTGTCTCCACCCAATATTGTGGGTAGATCTGAGCGAAATCGAGTTTGTTCAAAGTCCCCAGTTGGGAGAGGTCATCTTGGATGCGCTGAAAGGTAGACGAGAAAAAGGAATCGCCGTCGTTGGCGATCAGCAATTCGTCACTGTTCTGTTTTGTTTGATAACGAAACATGCCCTCTTCCTTATTCCTGCGTCCTTCTTATTATTCTAAACCTTATGCGCCTCCATTTGGCATCCGTTTGGGCGCTGATGCATAATTTACTTATGAGACGAATCGTATTCGCAATCGCCGAGGATAAACCACGCATCGAGAAGACGCTTGGCCGCGCCATCAACGACAACGAGTACGAGCAGATGAAAGAGCCTTCGCTGGACAACTTTTCCTCGCGTCTAGATTCCATGATTGAGGCAAGGCAATTGCTCGTCGAAAAAGAAAACGGAATCATCGTCGGGGCCATCGAATACATCCATGATGACGGCAAGCTCCTGCTAGGGGAAAACGCCACGGAGAGGCAGATTTATGATCTGCTTGAGCAGATCGACTTCAAAGGCGAAGCCACCATCGTCATCAGAACCATCTTCGTCGATCCAACCGCAATCGGCAAAGGCGCCGCGAAAGAGCTGATATCCACCCTCTTCGCCCAAAACAAAGAAACGTCTTTCCTCCTTCAGGTGAACAGAAGAAACACGCGCGCCATTTCTTTCTTCAAAAAGAATGGCTTTTACGAAATCCCCTACCCTATAGCCAACCCCGACAATCTCTTCATGGCAAAACCGTATGTGCCGCAAGGACTATGCCGGAATGCGTTCTGGTGATTAGGCGAGCTGGGAATTATATAGTTCGGCGAAGAAGCCGTTTATGGCCATAAGTTCGGAGAAATTGCCCTGCTCGATGATTTCGCCGTCTTTCAGCACGACGATCAAATCGGCGTTTTGTATCGTCGAAAGGCGGTGCGCGACGACAAGGGAGGTCTTGCCTTTCATCAACTCATCGAAAGCGCCGGCAAGATTGTGCTCAGTTCGCAAGTCAATGTTAGAAGTGGCTTCGTCCAGCAAGACGATTTCGGGATGCACCAGCATAATGCGGGCAACGCATAGCAGCTGTTTCTCGCCGGTGGATAATCCGGAGGCGTTGGAGATAACCGTGTTGTACCCGTCCTTCATGCGGCGGATGAACTCATCCGCATGCGCTTTAGACGCGGCTTCGATTATTTCCTCCATGGTCGCATCGGACCTGCCATAGGCGATGTTTTCGGCCACGGTGCCGTGCTTCAGCCATGTGTCCTGCAATACCATGCCGACGTGCGATCGGAGCTCTCTTTTAGGGATGTCCAAAGTGGATACGCCATTGACGCTGAAATTGCCTTTTTGAGGGTCATAGAACCTCATCAATAAATTGATGATCGTGGTCTTGCCGCAGCCCGTGGGGCCGACGAAAGCGATCTTGTGGCCTTTCCAAATCTCAAGGTCGAACCCCTTGATGATCTGGCGCTTGCCGTCATATGAGAAATCGATATGATGGGCCGCCAAAGAATCGACGGACCCTTCAATCGGGGCCGTTCCTTGATCGACGTCTTTCTCAAGGTTGACGATTTCCTCGACCCTGCGGAAAGAGGCAAGGGCGGACATGACGTCGGTCGAAGCGTCCGCGATTTCGTTGAACGGGGTCATGTATTGATGGGAATAGGATAAGAAGGAGGATAATCCGCCGATGGTGAATGTGAATCCGAGGTTGACATCATAAACAAGCGTCAATGCCCCGATCAGGATGACGGCGGCGTAGATCGCGTTATTGACCACGCGGGTCATCGGGTTGATCCAGCAAGCCGCGAAATAGGCTTTGAACGTCGATCCGCGCACGGCTTCGTTCCCGCGCTCGAATTCCTCGATGCGCTTATCTTCTTCCCCATAGGAATGAATCGCCTCCAAAGCGGTGATGGTCTCCAAAGAGCAGGCGGTAAGCTTGCCCATCTCCGCGTTCTGCGCCTTGAAGTATTTCGCGTTATGGCTTGAGATGAAGCGCGATACGACCACGGAAATGGGGGTCAAGACGATGACGGTCAACGCCAGCATCCAGTTCAGCAAGAACATGAAGGCCACCGTCATCAGAATTTGGATCAAGCCCTCAAACAAAGCGCCTGCGCCCGTGATAAGCCCCGTTTGGATATTCTCCACATCCTGGATCAAGCGAAGGAGCAAATCGCCCTTTTGATGGGAATCGATATAGGAAAGCGGCATCTTCTGCAGGCAGGAGAACAAGGTGTCCCTCATCTCCTTGACCACGATCTGCCCGACTTTGCTAAGCGTAATATCGAAGGCATAACGGAACAAAGCGCCGAAGCAGATGAGCCCGAGTATGACGAATAGATGGATCTTGATATCGAAGTTGCCGCCCTTGACCGCATCGATGGCCAAGCCAACGACGAAAGGAATCGCGATCCTGCAGCCGACCGAGATGATGGCGAAAACAAATGAAGCCACGACGAAGCGGTAGGAACCCTTCAAGTATTTGCTAAGTGCCCTGACCGTCTTCATTTGCCGTTCACCTGCATGGAATAGATCTCGCGATAGATATCGCAAGAGGAAAGGAGCTCGTCATGGGTGCCGGAAGCCACAAGGCGCCCTTTGTCCAGAACGAAGATAGTGTCGCAATCGGCAATGGAGGTCGCTCTCTGCGAGACGATGATGGTCGTCAGGCCTTTCTTCTTTTTGATAGCCTCGCGGACCAATAGATCGGTTTTGTAATCCAAAGCCGAAGTCGAATCGTCCAATATCAAAACGGGCCGATTGGATAGCAATGCCCTGGCGATCAATAGCCTTTGCTTCTGCCCGCCCGAGAAATTGAGCCCGCCTTCCTCGACGGGATGGTCTAGATAATCGTCATAACGGGACACGAAATCATAGGCTTGGGCATCCATCAGCGCCTTCTTGATTTCCTCTTCGCTTGCCGCTTCCCGTCCAAACAGAAGGTTGGAGCGGATGGTCCCCGCGAATAAGGATGGTTTCTGGGACACGAATGCGCAGAATTGCCTTAGGAATCCCAAATCGAACCCCTTCATGCTCTCCCCATAGAAAAACGCTTCCCCTTGGCTTGGGTCATATAGGCGCATCAAAAGATTCAGAAGCGTCGACTTGCCGCTTCCCGTTCCGCCGATGATGCCGATCCTAGAGCCTTCCGGGATGGCGATATCGATGTCTTCCAAGGCGTTGCTCTCGCCTCCGAAAGACAAACTGACATGCCGCAATTCGAATACAGGGGTCCCCTCTTTTTTGGAAATCGAGGTTTTCCCGCCGCCGACAAGATTAGGCTGAATTGCCAAGAAGGCATCCATCCTCTTCTTGGATGCCCAGCCCTTGGACAAAGAGGTGACCAAGCGCGTGAATTGCAGCAAAGCGGCCAGGCATTGCGTCAAATAGCTCACAAGCGCGACGATCGCGCCAGCGCTGATAAGCGTAGAGGAATAATGGAATGAGCCTAGATAAAGGATGAGGACGATGCCTAGATTGACCAAAGCGAATGTCAAAGGATTCAGGAAGCCGTTGATTTTGGATATGACAAGCGCTCTTTTGCGGTACGTTTCGGAATGCTCTTCGAATTCAGCCTGGCTCTCGTCTTGCTTGTTGAACGCCCTGACGACCCTAGCCCCGGTGATGCCGTCTTCCCCCAAAGCGGACAAGCGGTCCAATTCACCTTGCAGGGCAGCATATTGCTTTGGGGTGGAGGCCACGACGACGAAAACGGTCAACGCGCATAATGCGAGCACGCCCAAAACGACGAACCCCGCATAGACATTCACCAAGAAGGAGGCGATGACCGAGCCAATCACCAAGAAAGGCGCGCGGACCACAAGCCTCATGAACATGAAAACGCCGTTTTGAAGCGAAGGCGCATCTGCGGTAAGCAGATTCAGCGCCTTGTTCCGCCCAAACTGGTCGAGCTGCTCAGAAGAAAGCGAGAACAGGTGGCGGAACAGCGACTTTTTCAAATCGCGGGAGAAGCTTGTCGCGGTGCGTGCGCAGATATATTGCGAGACCATCGTGCAGCCGAATCCGATTAAGGCCAGCGCCAGAATCAAAAGGCAGCGCCACACGATGAAAGGAACATCTTTGTAGTTGGAGCCGTCCTCGGCCAAACCATCGTCGATGATCGATTTGACGACGAAAGGAACGATCAGCTCGGTGATGCATTCAATCACTTTGAAAAACGGGGCAAAGAATACGAGGAACTTATATTTCTTAAGCGGGGTCAGAGAGGTCATTTTCCCGCTCCGGGCTTAGAAGGCTTGGTCTTCACGACAAGCCCCTTGGCCTCGCCGAGGAAGGTGATCTCGGCAACCAAGTCAAAGTCGTCTCCGCTTTGCTGGAAGAAGCGAAGGCTTTCTTCGCCTTCGAAGCGGATATGCGTGAAATGCGAGCCGGTCGAGCGGAATCCCGCAATGCCATAGAAATCCCAAGTCGTTTCGCCTTGGATGAAGCCGATGGACAACGCGGCGATGTCGGTGAGGATCTGGGGGCTTTCGAAATCGATTTTGAAGTGCAGGGTCTTCTCTTTTTCGTCATAGACGGCTTCCGCAATGCTTCCTGGAACCGTTTCATCGGATAGCTCCACGAACGAATCGTAGAAGGTGTCGCTATCGAAAGTCGCAGGGCCGGGATGGAGCTTGTTCTTTCTGGCCAATAGCTTCATCTCCTTATCCATGTCCGCGACCATCGGGGAGTTCTTCAAATCGAATAGCCCTGCCGATTCGATGGAGAATCTCGCCAAAAGATAGTGACGCAGGGACACCATGTCGTCTTTATTGACGCCGATGCCGTATTCAAACGCTTTGGCGATGCGGTAATTGAATTCGGGGAATATATCCTGATAGTCATGCCTTTGGAGGTATCCGGAGAATACTTCGTCGTATCCTTGCTCAAGAAGGGCGAAGGCGAATCGGTCGTCTCGTTTGACGTAGCGGCCTGCCAGATATAGGTCCGACATCAGATAAACGGCCTTCATCGAGCCTAATGCCGCGGCTTTTGCATAGCATTCGAAAGCGTCTTTGGGGCCGTATTTTTCTCCTGCTGCGCCGCTATCGTATAAAGCGCCCAATTGGCAAAGCGCTTCGGAGTTAGCCGCCAAGACCGGTTCGGTGTAATAAGCGAGGGCCTTATCTAAATCAGGGCGGATGAATTGGCCGCCGCGTTCATAGAACTCGGCTGCGAACAGCACGCTTTTCTCGTCGCCTTGCTCCGCCAAAACGTTCAGATATTTCAGAAACAGCTCTTCGTTCCTCGGCTTTGGGGTGATATGCCCGTCGATATATCTAGCGACGTACGCCCTTGCGGCCTCGGGATTGTTTTTGATGTAATCCTCGCCATAGAAATGGAGGTTCATCGTTTTCAATAGGGCTTTGCTGAGCGGGATTCCGGATGCATCGCCGATGACGGCGTCCACGCCGCATTCGGGGCATAAAGCGGACATGACGTTTCCGTCATTGGTCCAATCGCTGACGTCGCGCGCGTCGAAAATGCTGCGGCAGAAGAAGCACCCGCATTTGGTGGATTGCACGATCTCGATCTCGTTATCGCGGCAATGGTCCCTATAGGACTCCAAGACGTTTTCAGACAATTCTTCGCTCATGGCTGGAGTATATTAGCACACCCGTGCGTGCTTGGGTAATGATACGCGCAATATGCGCTATAAATTGTTCAAGATGCTTTCTTGTGATTAAATATCAACGTTGAAAAGAGGAACCAGCACTATGAAAATCATCGTTGATACATTAGGCGGAGACCACGCCCCTCTAGCGGTATTCCAAGGCGCGCTCGACGCCATGGAAAAAGACAAAGAGCTGCAATTGATACTCGTCGGGAAGAAAGACGAAATCAATTCTTATTTCAATGAGCATAAAGGCGATTTGTCCCGC
>CAMORJ010000035.1 GCA_946623775.1 uncultured Bacillota bacterium
CCATGCAAAAACTCGTAATGCGAGCCGACGATATCGCCGATCACCGCACCATAGCTTCCTTGGTAATCCTGGAAGGAAATCATTTTTGAGGCATTCTTATTTTTCATGCTCTTTCTTCCACTGCTTTATCTGGGCGAGCCTTTCTTTGCATCGGATCTCTTTTCCGAATTCAGTCGGTTTGTAATACTCTCTGCCTACAAGGTTTTCTGGCAAGCAGACCATGCTGGTAATCCTTTCGGCGTAGTCATGCGCATATTGATAGCCTTTGCCGTATCCGATGCCTTCCATCAATTCGGTCGGAGCGTTCCTCAAATGGAGAGGAACCGGTTCGGCGACGTCATGCTGGGCATCGCGCTTGGCCTCGTTATAAGCGACTTCCATCGCGTTTGATTTCGGCGCAAGCGACAAATACACAACCGCTTCGGTCAGATGGACATTGCATTCCGGCATGCCCAAATAATGGCAGGCCTGATATGCGTTTATGGCCAAATTCAATGCACTGGGGTCGGCCAATCCAACATCTTCCGCCGCAAAACGGACAACGCGGCGGGCTACATAAAGCGGGTCTTCCCCCGCTTCCAGCATCCTCGCGAGCCAATATACCGCGGCGTCAGGATCGGAATTGCGCATCGATTTGTGAAGTGCCGAGATAAGGTTGTAATGCTCTTCGCCGCCTTTGTCATACAAAAGCGATTTCTTGGAAGTGCATTGCTCAATGTTCTCTCTGGTTATGTGGATATGATGCTCTGAATCCTCTTCCCCATAAGTGACGGCCGTCTCAAGGGTGGATAAGGCCATGCGCGCGTCGCCGTTAGCGAATGTGGCTATCGCGTCGATCAATTCATCATCAATATCGATGTGCAGGCCGGGGAATCCTTTGTCGGACGTCAAAGCATAACGGAGGAGGGAGACGATGTCTTCCTTCTCCAAGGGTTTCAAAACAAAGACCCTGCAACGGGACAAAAGAGCGCCATTGACTTCGAACGATGGATTCTCGGTCGTCGCGCCGATCAAAATAATGCTCCCCTTTTCGACGAAAGGAAGGAAAGCGTCTTGCTGGGCCTTATTGAATCGATGGATTTCATCGACGAACACGATGGTCTTCGTTCCAAGCCCCATATTGGAGGCTGCGCTCTGCATGACTTCGCGGATCTCTTTGATGCCGCTGTTGACGGCGGAAAAATTGACGAACTCCGCTTTCGTCAGATGGGCGATGATCTGGGCTAGGGTCGTTTTGCCTACTCCAGGCGGACCCCAAAAGATCATCGAGGAGATTTGGTCTGTCTCGATCATCCTACGAAGGAGCTTGCCTTCGCCGATCAGATGACGCTGCCCGACATAGCCATCCAGGGAGGTTGGCCTAAGTCTAGAGGCGAGCGGCTCGTTCAATATGTTTTCGAATAGGCTTATTTGGTCCATTCTCTTCCTTCAATCATGAACCTCGGCATCACGGTTACCTTATGGAGGGATGCGCGGTGCATGGCCTTAATCTTTTCAATGACTTCCGGCTTGCCTGTGCCATGGAGGTAGTACTCCTCAATCGCATCATAGGAGAAGCCGAAATTCTCTTCGTCGGTCTTTCCGCTGAGGCCATCCTCAGGGACCTTCTCAACGAACTCGCGGGGCAAGCCAAGCTCACGGCCAACGGCCCTGACTTCGCTGACGAAAAGGGACTGAATTGGAGCGAAATCCCCTGCAGAATCCCCGTATTTCGTTGAATAACCGATGTAATCTTCGCTGAAATTGCAGGTATTCGCGACTCTGCAATTGCCGATCATGGCCGCCACATTGTAGAGGGTTGCCATACGAATCCTGGCGGGCAAATTGGACTTGGTTTGGTAGGTGATCTCCCTGCCGAAAGCCTTCCTCATTCCATCGAAAGATGCCTGGACCATGTCGTGGATGTTAATCTCGAAAGAGTGAATGCCAAGGAATTCGATGACTCTTCTAGAGACGTCGATATCATGCTGAACGCCATCGGGCATCATGACGCCGTAAACCCTGTCTTTACCAAGCGCTGCGACGCATAAAGCCGCGACGACTGAGCTGTCTTTGCCGCCGCTGATGCCGATGACGACGCTCGCGTCTCCGACCATTGAGCGAATCCATTCGATAATCTTGTCTTTCATATGCACTTCTCCTTTTAGGATGCCTGTTCAAATTGTAACTGATACAGTTTGAAATAGAGACCTTTTTGATGCAAAAGCTCTTGATGTGTGCCCGACTCCATCACCCTGCCGCCCTGCAGCACGATGATGTTGTCGGAATGCTGGATGGTGGACAAGCGATGGGCAACCACCAGCATGGTACCGATCGATTTCATTTTGTTGAGGGAATCCTGAATCAGCTTCTCGGTCTCGGTATCGATATTCGCGGTCGCCTCATCGAGGATCAGAATCTGCGGATGCGATAAAACGGTTCTTGCGAAGGACAGCAATTGACGCTGGCCGGAAGAGAAATTCTCGCCCTTTTCGATGACTGGGCTATTCAAACCGCCATCAAGGTTATTGATGAAGGAGCTTGCGTTGACGTAATCGCAGACCTTCATCACCTCCTCATCGGTATAGGCATCGGAGTCATAGAGGGTGATGTTGTCTTTGATGGATCCCGAGAACAGGAAAACGTCTTGGAGCATCTGCCCCACCGCCTTTCTCAGGCTCTTGATTTGGATATCCTTGATGTTGATGCCGTCGATGAAGATATCGCCTTTCTGCGGCACGAAGTTACGGACGATCAAACTCAATATCGTGGTTTTGCCTGCGCCCGTGGCCCCAACGAAAGCGACCGTCTGCTTAGGAGCGACATGGAACGAGACGTCTTTGAGGATCCAATCCTCGTTCTCATAGGCGAACCATACGTTGCGGAACTCGATCTCGCCGCGGAATGAATCGATGGCGATGGCGCTTGGGGAATCGACGACGTCGGGTTTGACATCCAACAGGCTATAGAGCTTTTCGCTCGCGGCGTGGGCCCTTTGGAGGTTGTTCAAAGAGTCGGCAAGACGCTCGATGGGCGAGAAGAAATTGCTCAGCAGCATATAGAACGCGACGACGTCGCCGCTGGAGAGATTGAGGCGGAAGGCAAAGAAGAACGTCGCGCCAAGGGCAAGATAATATAGGAAGGAGATGGTTGGACGATAGACGGCAAACGCCGCGACGACTTTCATCCTTAATTTCCTCAAGTAGAGATTCTGCTCATCGAACTGCTTCTTCTTGCGGTTTTCCTGAACGTAAAGCTGAACGATTTTCATGCCCGAAAGGCTCTCGTTGAGGAAGGAATTGAATTCGGATTGCTTAGCCCTCTCCAAGCGGAAGATGCGTTTAACATGGCGGGAGAAGAAGAACGAGATCACAAACACCACCGCCAAGAATCCCATCATGATCCCCGCCAACGCAGGCGAGAGGATGAACATGATCACCGCGACGCCTGCGATGGTCAGGATGTTCCTAAAAATGGATACGAGCGTGTTGGTGAAAAGGTCCGACATGTTCGCCGTATAGAAGGCGACCCTGGTGACCAATGAGCCGACGGGCATCATATTAAGCTGGGCGATGGACATGCCTTCGACATGCTCGAACACGTCGTTGCGCAGGCGGTAGATGATCTTCTGACCGGCTTTCTGAAGAAGCATGGATTGGATGTAGACCAGGAATTGGTTGATGACGATCAAACCGAAATATCCAAGGCCGAGGATCAGCAAGTCATGGAAATCGACTCCCGATTCGGCGAGATTCAAATCATTGGTGAATTGCTTCAGCACCAAAGGCGTGAGCATGTTGACGGCGACGCTGAAAACCAATAGGACGAGGGCGAGGACAAAGGACCATATCTCCTTTTTGAGGTATGCGAAAGTCCGGACCATGATGGTCCACAAAGACATCTTCTTATCGCCGAACAAGCGATCTTTGACGTCGTCTTGGGCCACGATCAGGACACCTCGCTTTCTAATTCTTGCAGCATTACCATCTTCTGATAGGTCGGCGAAATCTTCATCAGATTCGCAGGGGTATCAAACGCCTCTAAGCATCCATCCTTCAAAACGATGATGCGGTCCAGACTCGAAACGGTCGAAACGCGGCTGGCGATGAGGATGGTGGTTTTGCCTTTGCGCTCTTGCCGGATGTTACGGAGGATGGTCTCTTCCGTCTTGACGTCCACGGCCGAAACGGAATCGTCCAAGACGAGGATCGGGGCGTTCTTCATATATGCCCTGGCAATGGAGATCCTTTGCTTCTGCCCGCCCGACAAGGTAACGCCGCGCTCGCCGGAAACGGTCTTGTAGCCTTCGGGGAATCCGGCGATATCGTCATGGACGCAGGCAAAGGCGGCAGCCTTTTCGATCTCATCCATGCTGGCCTCGGCATCCGCGAAGGAGATGTTGTTCCTAATCTCATCGGAGAAAAGGAAATTGTCCTGCGGGACGAAGGCGATGGAGGAGCGAAGAGAAGACAAAGTCGCGTCCATAATATCCACCCCATCGATGAACAGGGTTCCTTTATCGATGTTGTATAAACGCGCCATAAGGGCGACCATGGTAGACTTTCCGCAGCCGATTTTTCCGACGATTCCGATTGTTTCGCCTGCCTTGATGGTGAGATTGATGTCCTGAAGCGACGGTTTCTTGGCTTCGGGATAAGAGAATGTCAGGCCGCGGAATTCAATCTCGCCCTGCACATTCTCAAGCGTCACGGCCTCGGGGCCATCCACGATATCCTCTTCCGCGTCGAGGAAGGCGGAGATGCGCTTCAAAGACGCCTTCGCACGGCTATGCATGGCAAATACCTGGCCAAGCGCCATCATGGGCCAAATGAGGGTCGCGAAATATCCGACGATCGACACCAAATCGCCTGTCTTTATGTCGATGCCTAAAAGCGGGTTGCCATGGAAGGAGCGATACACCAAATACCCGCCTAAGCAGAGCGTCATTGCCATAATCGCGCCGATGATCACTTCAATGAATATATCGAATAAGACCTGCAGGCGAGCGAAACGCACATTGATTTCCTTGTTCTTCCAGGCGACTTTGGCGAAAGCGCGGGCTTGTTGGACTTCTTTGACGAAAGCCTTGATGACGCGGAGGCCCGTGATGTTCTCTTGGCTGAAGTCGTAAAGCTCATCGTTCGCCTTTTGCCTCTGTTCCCAGCGGCTGGACATGATCCTTTCGACCAAGGCGCCCCAGAGGACGATCAGAAGCATCGGCACCAGGATCATGGTCGACAAGAGCCAATTCACCAAGAACATCTTCACGATGACGATGGTCGACATGAAGAAGGCATCGACCATCATGACCGTTCCCCACCCGAGGAACTCATCGACCGATTCGATGTCGGTGGAGAACCAGTTCAGAATGTTGCCCACCGGGTTCTTATGCAGATAGGTCTGCGATAATCTTTCCGATTTGAGGAACATCATCTCGCGCAACCCCATTTCGATGCGGGACGAGGCGGAGAAGATGGTGATGCGCCACAGCACGCGCCCTACGGCGACGCCTAGAGCAACCATGATCACGCGGAGGACGATGGGCATGATCTGGGATTCCTGAGCGGGCTCGTCCGCTTGGAAAATGTCGACGATTTGCCCCAAACTCTCAGGAATAAGCGTTTGGACGTAATCGACTACGAGCAAAGTGATGACACCCAGCAAGAACAGGTACCAGTACTTTTTGTAGAATTTTGCAGCGTACTTCCCAAACAGCATGTCTCATATTGTAGCACGCATAATGCGCGCTTAGGCGAATAACGCTTCTCGTTTTTCCCATCGATGGTTTTGGGGGAGGCGTTGTGATAGAATAAGCCCACTTTTTAGGATGGGAAAACGAGTTAAGAGAATCGATGTTTACGCGAAGCCTAAGCGCGTGCTTTTTCTTTTCTCGCTCATCATCCGAACCTTCGCGCATTTCGCCAGGAAAAAAGAAAAAGCGAGAATCGTTCGCCTTGGCGAGATCCCAAAGCCACCTTATCTATTAATCGCGAACCACTCCTCATTCATGGATATCTATGCTGGGCTTGGGGCAATCGGCTGGCACCGCTCATACTGGGTCTGCGCGATTGAGGAGTTCATCGACAAGTTCTTCGTATGCACCCACTCCGGCATCATCCCAAGGCGCAGATTCGTCAATGACCCGAAGTGCTCCTTGATGATGATGGACATCCTGAAGAAGCGGAAAAAGATACTGGTCATCTTCCCCGAGGCTAGGTATTCATTCGATGGAAAACCAGAGAGAATCGATAAGGGGTTGGCTAAATTGGCAAAAGCGTGCAAAGTGCCAATCGTCTTCATGGATTGCCATGGCCATTATCTGAGAGAGCCTCAATGGAGCGATCACGTCGTTCGCGAAGTGCCGCTTCTTGCCGAGATGAGGTGCCTCATCGACAAAAAGCAGGTTCTGGATTTGTCGATAGAGGCCATCGATAGGGAAATCGAAAAAGCGTTCGATGGCGACGAAGAGCGTTATCAGCTCGAACGCAATTTTCTGATCACCTACCCGAAAAGGGCTGAGGGCTTGGAAAGGATCCTATACAAGTGCCCCCATTGCGGAACCGAATTCGAGATGTCGAGTTCAGGCGAGGTTTTAAGATGCGACCATTGCCGCGCCGAATATCGGCTCAACGAGAATGGGACATTGTCCCGGCTCGATGGCGAGGGCAAATTCACCCTCATCAGCCAATGGTACGAATGGGAGAAGGAATGCGTCCGGCAGGAAGTCAATGCGGGCGAATACCATTTCGAAGACGAAGTCCGCGTCGAGCACCTAGAAGGCGTAGGCGTCGGGTTTTCAGTGATGCAAGGGCATTACAGATTGATCCACTATTCCGATGGGGAGATGATCATCAAAGGCGATGACGGGACGATGCTAAGGCGCGAACCGCTGCAAAGCTATGCGATACATATCGATTATGGATATCATGACAAAGGCCCCTGCGTCGACTTCTCCATCCCTGGCGAAACCTATTTCGCCTATCCTTTGAACAAAGCCAAGGCATTGACCAAAATCCACTTCGCCGTGGAAACCATCTACGATAAGCTCAAGGGCGAAATCGCCAAATAATCGATACACGCCCCCGCTATTTTTTCCAAAATAAAGCCACCATAAGCGAAAACTCATTTTTGGGGCTAAATGTTTGCAATGCAAACAAGCCCCGCGAATGCTACATTATTGAAATAGAGCACTGCAAATAGGAGCTATGCCATGGATATCACCTTGAACACGCGCAATGGTTCAATCAAAGGCAACGAGCGGGAAGGATGCTATGAGTTTTTAGGCATCCCCTATGCGAAAGCGAAAAGGTTCGAATACGCCGAAGCCCTGAATGGATGGGAGGACGGATTCGATGCCACCGCTTACGGTCCAGCCTGCCCTCAATACCGCCAATTCTTTCCGCACCTAGACGTTCCGGAGCGCAGATTCTACCAACGCGAATTCCGCGAAGGGCTCGAATTCGTCTATGACGAAGGAAAATGCCTGAATCTTAATGTCTATACGCCGAAAGAAAAAGGCAAATACCCCGTATTGGTCTTTTTCCATGGCGGCGGATTCAATTCCATGTGCAACAGCGAATCCTATTTGGATGGCGAAAGCTATGCAAAAAGAGGGGTTATCGTCGTAGCGATCAACTACCGCGTCGGTGTTTTTGGATATCTCACGAATGAGGAAATCCAAAAACAATTTGGCCGCGATGGCAATTTCGGCTTAGACGACATGCTCGTCGCGGCCAAATGGGTCAAAGCCAACATCGACTGCTTCGGCGGCGACAGCGAAAACATCACCATCATGGGGCAAAGCGCTGGGGCTATCTCCCTGCAATATCTTTGCTTGTCCAAGCATGCCGAGGGAGTATTCCAGCGCGCGATCATGCTTTCTGGCGCTGGGAAGCTTCCGAAAATGGCGCAGCCGAAATCCAGCGAGGACACCCGTGAATACTGGAATCAAGTCATTCAGGCGGCTGGAGTGAATAGCTTTGAGGAATTCAAGGCTCTTGACGTTAAAGACGTCCTCCAGGCGGTCGAGGTTATCAAAGAGCAGCGCAAGGACAATCAAGCCAATACCATGCCCGTCATCGACAGATATCTCCTATCGGATACCGTCGACGTGCTGATTCGGAATCCGGCAAAGCTCGATTACATGGTTGGGTATACCAACAACGATATGTTCACGATCATCTGGGCTCATATGGCTCATAAATACGCGAAGGACAACGGGGCATATCTATATTGCTTCGATGTGGACGCTCCTGGCGATGACAACCAAGCGTTCCATTCATGCGACCTCCGCTATGTCTTCAACACATTGGACAAGAGCTGGCGGCCATACGACGAAGAGGACCGTAGAATCGCCGAGCTCATGGTGGATTACATCGCCGCTTTCGTCAAAACAGGCGACCCCAATGGCGATGGCAGGCCGCAATGGCAAAAGGGCAAAAAGCCATTATGCATCTCCAAGAAGGGGATCGGCATGAGAAAAGCGCCTCTATTCAAGCTTCTCAGGAATACGCTGAAAGGGGATCCGACGTAATATGAAATTCTCTCATCCTTTCTCTTTGCTTAGCCGCGACTCCAGCACATTCGTCTTTAAAAGCGACAACCATCGGGTGCGTTTGGATTTCATAAAAGACGGGGTACGTGTATCGATTTTCAATGAAGGGGATTATCTCTTCCCCACTTTTTCCGTATGTCCGGACGGCAAAATGCCCGAAGGAGGAAGAGACAAGCTTAGCCTGGATGGATTGGCGTTATTCGCGCCTTCGTTATCCGAAAGCGGCGACTCATTCTTGCTGGAATTGGGTGACAGGCGCATCGAGATCGCGAAGATGAATTTCGAGATGTCCTTCTATGAAGGGGGCAAACTCCTATTCAAGGACCGCGAATACCTTGCGCATAACTTCGAAGGCGAATTCGGCAAAGGCTCATATCACTTCATCAGCCGCGAGGAAGGCGAAGAGATCTTCGGACTTGGCGACAAAACGGGGAACATCAACAAAAACAAGCAATCGTTCCGTCTGTCCACCGGAGACGCGATGGGGTTCGACGCAAAAAGCAGCGACCCTTTGTATAAGCACGTCCCATTTTACATTTGCCGCAATTCGGTGGGGTCCTATGGAATCTATTACGATACCTATAGCCAGGGCTCCTTTGATTTTGGGCGGGAGATCAACAACTACTATTCGCCGTTCAAATCGTTTTTCTGCGAAGAGGAAACGCTTATCTATTACATCTTCTTCGGCTCTATCACCGACATACTGACTCATTTCGCAAGACTGCAGGGTCCGGTGTTTTTCCCGCAGCGCTGGACGCTCTCCTATTGCGGATCCACCATGGAATACACCGATTCTCCGAATGCGGACGAAAAGCTTAGGGCATTCGTCGGCAAATGCGAGGAATACGGCATCCGCTGCGGCGGGTTCTATCTTTCAAGCGGATACACCCAGATCGGGGATAAACGATGCGTCTTCCATTGGAATCTGGACAAGATTCCTTCCCCCGAAGGACTATCGGATTTCTTCGCGAAGCACGGCATCGAATTCTTGGCCAACGTCAAGCCGTGTTTCCTAACCGAGCACCCCATGTATGCGTTAATCGCCGAAAAAGGATGGTTCTTGAAAGCGAAAGACGGCTCCCCTGCCCTGTTCCCGTTCTGGTCGGGGAAAGGCAGCTATCTTGATTTCACGAATCCGGAAGCGGCCGCTTTCTGGACGGAATGCGTAAAGCGCGAACTCGTCGACAAAGGCTATCTCAATACGTGGAACGACAACAACGAATACGATATCCGAGACGATGAGACCATGGCTTATGGATTCGGCCATCCGATACGGGCAAAGCTCATTCGTCCCTTGTTCTCCTTCTTGATGACCCGCGCTTCTTTGGCGGCTCAGAAAACGGACAGAAGGCAGGTGGCCGTATCGCGCTCCGGAATCGTCGGAACTCCCCGAATCGCCTCCACTTGGACGGGCGACAACAGAACGAGTTTCGAGGATTTCAGGCACAACCACAAAATGGCGATGACCATGTCGCTTTCCGGCATCTATAACTTCGGGCAGGATATCGGCGGATTCGCAGGCCCTAGGCCCAGCAAGGAATTATTCCTCAGGTGGATCCAATATGGGATTTTCACTCCTAGATTCACTCTTCATTCATGGAACTCCGACCAATCATCCAACATGCCTTGGCTTTACCCTGAAGAAAAGGCAACGGTGCAGAAGCTATTCGCCTTAAGGGAAAGGCTGGTCCCGTATCTATACCAGCAGCTATACCGCTCAACCCTGGATTATCGTCCCATCATCTATCCGATTTTCCTCCGTTATCGGGATTACGACGTCGAAAGCGATGCGTTCTTCTTTGGGGATGACATCATCGCGCTTCCGATATTCGACGAAGGGAAAAGCGAGGCGACGATCGATTTGCCTAAAGGCCAATGGTATTTCCGCGATTCCCAGTTGCTTGAAGGAAAACATACATTGCCGTGCTCCATCCACGATGAGCCTCTTTATTTCATCAAAGCCGGCTCGGTGATTTACGATGGAAAGACATTCAACGTATATCCTTTGGATGAAGGCGTTTTCGAATCGGAGTACCTGCTCGATGACGGTGTATCCCCGATTTCCGAAGGCAACCGCGAAATAGTCGGATTCAAGATTGAATGTGACGAGAAAGAAATCCGCATCCGCGCTTCCAAGGGCGTCCCAATCAAAGTCGTGGACATCCGGGGAAGGAAAATCACGATATCGTAAGATAAAACCCAGTCAGTCTAAGAAAAAACACTATTATAGTTACGCCTAACCGACTATATTTTTATCGTTATGAAAATCTCGATCCTAGGTTCGGGCGCATGGGGAACCGCATTGGCCTACGCGCTCAGCAAAAAGCAAGACAACGAAATCCTCTTATACGGAAACAACCCATCGGAAATCGATGACATCAATTCGAATCATCTAAATAGCCATTATTTCCCCGATGTGACTCTTCCCGCTTCGCTGCGTGCGACTCTAGACCCCACATTGGCGTTGACCGATAGGGATGTTTTGCTCCTTGCCACGCCATCCAGCCAAATCAACAATATCGCGTCCTTGATCAGCGAATATTGCGACACGTCCCCCTTAATCATCAACGTCATCAAAGGTTTTGACCCCGTCACCGGAGAAGGGATCTCTTCTATGATCGAGAAGGCGTTCCAAGGCAAATTGGAGATTCAGGGAGTCGTCTCTTTGGTCGGACCAAGCTTTGCCCATGACGTCATCCATGACGATTTGACCGCCATCTGCGCCGTCAGCAAAGACGAGTCGCTGGCGAAGCGCGTCCAAGGGATGTTCTCCTCCAATTCTTTCCGCGTCTATATCCAAAGCGATGTCATCGGAGCCGAAATCGGGGCTGGCATGAAGAATATCATCGCCATCGCGTCCGGCGTTTTGGAAGGTTTGGGATATCATGACAACACAAGAAGCGCCCTCATCACCCGCGGATTAGCGGAAATCACCCGCTTCGGTTTGGCAAAAGGCGCCCATGCAGCGACCTTCTTAGGCCTCACCGGCGTTGGCGACCTATGCCTCACCTGCTCATCCCATCGTTCCAGAAACTATTCTTTGGGATTGGAGATCGGCAAGTGCAACGAGGCCGAATCCGTTTTGAAGGCCAATACCAAAACGGTCGAGGGCGTCGTCGCTTGCAAGACCATCCACGAAGAAGCCAAGAGAATCGGCATCGAAGTTCCCATCACCGATGCCGTTTACGAAGTGCTTTACGAAAACAAAAAGCCATCGGAAGCGGTATTCGCTTTGATGACTCGTTCATTGAAATCCGAATAAAAGAGCGAACCCCTTATTCGTTTTCAGGCAAAACGCTTTTCAAAGCCGATACCAACTCCTCAGGGATGATCGGCTTTGTTATGCACCCATTCATGCCCGAGGAAATGGCTTCCTCGACATCCTCTTTGAACGCATACGCGGTGCAGGCGATGATTGGGGTGGATGCGATGGCGGGGTCGTCGTATGCCCTGATGGTCCTGGCGGCTTCCAGCCCATCCATGACGGGCATTTGGACATCGGAAAGGATGACATCGTAATAATGGGCGGGGGCCTTGAATAAGGCATCGCACATTTTCTTTCCGTCGTCCACGCATTCGACCTCGAATCCCATGGATTCCAATAGAATCTTCGCTATCTCAAGATTGATCTCATTATCATCGGCAACCAAAACCCTCTTGCCGTCAAACCTATGCTCGATTGATTTCGCTTCCGCTTTTTCCACGTCAAGAGCATCCGAGGCCTTTTCGACATAAGGCAGCTGGATGGTGACGATGAATTCGGTTCCCTCGCCTTTCTTTGAGTGGACCTCGATATCGCCGTTCATCAAATCCACGATGCTCTTGGTGATCGCCATCCCAAGGCCTGTGCCTTGGATCTCGCTCTCGGAGGCTTTCCTTTCCCTTTCATAGGCGACGAATACGTTCTTCACGAACTCCTCCGACATGCCGATGCCCGTGTCTTTGACCGAGATGATGTATTTCGCATGCGAGGCGGACTCGCATTCGGCTTCGTTTACAGAAACGGAAACTTCGCCCTTTGAGGTGAACTTGTATGCATTCGACAGCAGATTCAATAAGACGCGGTTGAGCCTAAACCCATCGACGATGACGTGGGGGTGAGCCAAATCGCAATTCACCGAGAAGGATAAGCCCTTCTCCTCCATCTGCAATCTGAAGATGTCGTATAACTCCCCGAATAGCACGCGCAGGTCATTTTCCTCTGGGTCGAGTTCCATTTTCCCGGATTCGATTCTGCTCATAACAAGGATATCGTCGATCAAAGACAATAGATGGTCGCTCGCGACGCGGACTTTCCTCAGATATTGATGGATCGTCTCGACATCATCGCTTTTCTTGGCCAATTCCGAGAAGCCCATAATCGTATTCATGGGCGTGCGGATGTCGTGGGACATGTTCGCGAAGAACATCGTTTTCGCGGCGTTTGCTTTCCTCGCCTCTTCCAACGCTGCGGAAAGCAATTCGTTTTGCTTGGCCCTCTCATCATGGATCTGCGTGGTGTCCTGAACCAGCAAAACGAAGAACTGCACGTCGCCCGTTACCTTATAGAATGTGAATCGCTTGTAGAATATCTGCTCTTTGTAGACGATGCGGACATCAAGCTCATAGGATGTTTTCTCCTCAAGCTTCTTCGCGACCGTCGCAAGGTCGAGTTTGGACAATACCTCTTCTTTGTTTTCGCTTTCCGGCAGGCGGTTCAATAGATGGGTGTCGAGGAAATCGTGGTAGGAGCCCAATTGGTCTTTGGGCAAAATGGCGGCTGCGCCTTCTTGCTGGCCGGATGCGATCAATTGGTAAGAGCCTTCGATGATGGAGCAAACGATATCGTAACGATAGGACAGGGCGCGGTTGAGAATCGTATCGAGGATCATCCTCTCGTTGTAGTCCTCTTCATTCAAAAACGCTATCACGTCCCCCGTGGATGGCTCTTCCGCCATGGTGACTTGGAAGGAGACGAAGGCCGCGTGGCGGTCATCGCGCTTGACCAAAAGCGTCTCGGAAGCCTGGTTATGGCCCAAGGCGTAATACTCAAGCAAATCCTGGCGCTGGAACGATTTGCAGTCGACGGAAGAGAACCTGGTGATTAGGTTTGGGGAACGGGCGGATAGGACATCTTCATAGCTCGCCCCGATTTTGTCCGATGGGTATAAATCCCTGCCGCCCAAAGCCAAGACGGTGTTTTTGGTGAGGTTGACCCGGAAATAGGAAAGGGAGGATTTCGATAATTCCTGAACCTCCTGCTCCGTCCTTTCGTAACGCAGCTCGGTTTGATGCATTTTGGAGCGGATGCCGTTGACGATCTTGAAGATGATCCAAAGGAGCAAGAATACGAATATGGAGCCGCCCAGCAATATTCCGGCGACGATCAAATCGGGATCGCCGAATATGCCGACCAGGACATATCCGATCAGGAACATGATCAATAAGACGCCTGGGATGTATAGCAAAGCCTTGCTGGGCGAGGATTTGCCTAGCGTCTTCATTTCCTTCATGAACAGGAAATAGCGGATGATGTTGTAAACCATCAATGCCGCACCACTATATACGGCGACGTAAAACAACCACATATGCAGGCTTGATAATATCCTATTTCGTTTGTAAACGAAACCGTTTTCAAAATCTTTGCGCTGAAAAGAGGAAATAGTTAAACAAATGCAACGTTATTCCAATTGGCTTTTGGGAGCGCGACTATCGCTAGCC
>CAMORJ010000036.1 GCA_946623775.1 uncultured Bacillota bacterium
GAGCGATTCGATATTGCCCAAAATCGAAACAGGGTCTATCTTTACTCTCGAAATGGCTACCTACCGCAAGAAATACAATAAAAGGAAATCAGGACTTCGTTCCAATCGAACGGGCGAAGATATCGATATGCTCAACGAAAGGAAGATGGAGGAATCCCCTTCCTATGCCTCGGGCAGCACGCGATACAAAAACCATATTGATGGAGCATGAAAAAAGCACGATACATTGGACCGTATCGTGCTTTTTATGATTCTTAGAAATCGTCGCCGCGGATATATTCGATGAGGAATTTGACGGTTGCCAATGATTCGTTCAATGAGAGTTTGCTGACCTGCGGGATGTGAACCATGACTGCAGGCGTCCCGGAAGAGAGGGCGGTATAGTAAACAGCGTTGGCCACGTATTTGCCAGGCTCTAGGCTCACGTGTCCGCATAATCCTTGCGCCGCACCATATTGTGCGATCGTCGCGACGTCGAAGGGAGGCAAAAGCGTCGGGGCTCCGCCTTTTACGATCTCGCATCCTCCGGATTTGACAACGCCTTCGTTGTCGGGAGAGGGCGAATCCATGTCGTTGTAAGCGTATTGCTCAAGCGCCGGGGTATCGATATAAGGGGATAAGGCGAGGATGACAACTGCATCGGCATCCGACTGCACGATTGCTTTTAAAAGCTGTTTGGGCGCTTTGGCATAGCTAACGTCGAGAACGGCTTTTGCTACGTCGTCCCCAAGCAGCGCGAGCAAATCCTCCGATGGATTGGTCGCGTGGTCTTGATATGGCTTAAAGCCCGTGACGAGAATCTTCATATGTTTTCTCCCCTGAGTCGTAATCTAATTAAAATGCGTGCGTGCTAGAAATGCAAGCCACCCCGCATCGAAAAAAGGCTCGAAATCACAGTTTTCTTATAGTATTAAATACAATTAGCCTAACTTAGAATGCACAGCAGAGAGCAAATGTTCCAATTGCTGTCTATCAATTCCATTGTTATGGTTATTCAAATAAACGAAATCGGCCAGCTCGCGGCAGGGCTCAACATGCTTTTTGTGCATCGGCTTGACGCTGGATAAATATTGCGCGACGACCGACTCGATGGTTCGCCCACGCAAAGTTGTGTCGCGAACGATGCGGCGCGCAAGCCTGACATCATCGTCGGCGTCTACGTAAATAGCAAAATCAAAAACGTCTTTTGGAAGTGTCAGAAGCATAATGCCTTCGCAGATGATCCATTCGGTGCTGGACAAAGGCTTGCTGACTTTCTTCCTCGTGTGTGATGCGAAATCATATTGAGGGATGCGAACCGACTCTCCGCTTTTCAATGCCTGAAGGTGCTGCAAGAACAAGTCGCCATCAAGCTGCGCAGGATCATCGTAATTGAGTTTTTCCCTCTCTTGGAAACTGAGGTGGCTCTGATCACGGTAATAATTGTCGTAACTTAGAATGACGGTGTCGGAGGGCAGATTCTCTTTTATGGCATGCGCCAAAAAAGATTTGCCCGAGCCGCTTCCGCCGCAGATTGCTAATACTTTGACCATAACCGCCTCCTCGTTTTGTAAATTATACCATCGGACGATTTTTCGAAAGGGTAAATAAGAAATATCCATTTAATTTATAAATTAAGACTTGCTAAATGGCCTGCCATGAGTAAAATTAAACCGCTTTGGGGTGTAGCCAAGCGGTAAGGCATGGGTCTCTGACACCCACATGCACTGGTTCGATCCCAGTCACCCCAGCCAAAGCGAAAATGAAAACCTGACCGATATTGCGCGGTCAGGTTTTTTGCATGTGGATTAGGCTTTGACGATTTGCTTCACGATCTCGATCATGATGTTGAATTCCTTGACCGAGAGATATTCGAATCTGCCGTGATGATTGTAGCTGCCGGTGCCTAGGTTAGGAGTGGGGCAACCTTTGAAGGAGAACGTCGCTCCATCGGTTCCGCCGCGGATCGGAGGGAAGACGGGCTCATATCCAAGCGCGCGGAATGCTTCGACTGCTTTATCGACGGCTTCCGGATGCTCTTTGAACACTTCGCCCATGTTGCGGTAGTCATCGCCGATGGTCAAATGGACTTTGGCGGTGGGGTATTGCTCTTGAATCGCCTTGGCCGCTTCCTCGAATTCCTTCTTTTGTATCTCGAGCTCTTCGCGGGAATGGTTGCGGATGATGTAGTGGAGTTTGGCCGAATCGACGGTGCCGCTTACTTGAACCAGGTGGTTGAATCCCTCTCTGCCCGAGGTGAGCTCAGGCTTTTTGTGCTTGGGCAGCAGCGCATCGAAGGCGAATGCGACGCTGGAAGCGTTCACGAGTTTGCCTTTCGCTTCGCCTGGGTGGATGGAGACGCCTTCGATCACGACGTCTGCATGGGCTGCGTTGAATGTCTCGATGGCGATTTCGTTGTAGATCCCGCCATCGACGGTGTAGGCGTATTTCGCGCCGAACCTCTTCGCGTCGAAATGATCGGGCCCGCGTCCGATTTCCTCGTCGGGGGTGAAGCAGAAGCAGATGGGGTGGTGCTTCACCTCGGGATGGGCGACGTAATAAGCGAGGACTGCCATGATGATGGCGACGCCTGCCTTATCGTCGGCTCCTAGAAGCGTATCTCCGCTTGTGACGACCAGGTCGTCGCCGACGTGATCGCCCAAAGTGGGGAAATCCGCGGGGGACATGGAGTACTTTTCGTTAAGATGGATGACCCCGCCATCGTAGTTATGAATGATTTGAGGTTTAACGCCCGCGCCTGTGATTTCTAAAGCGGTATCGACGTGGGAATTAAGCCCAATCGGGTCCAGGTCTTCTTCCCCATCTAGGCGTCCATAAAGGATGCCGAACTCGTTGATTTCGCTCTGTATGCCTAATTCCAATAGCTCCTTCTGAAGCAATCTGGATAGGTCTAGCTCTTTTGCCTGGGATGGCACAGACATGGATGTGTCATCGGATTGCGTATCGATTTGGACATATCGCAGGAATCTTTGTAAATTCTCGTCCATATTCATCAGTCCTCCTGAAAACGACTCATATGTTACACCCGAGAGCATGTTTTGTCTTGACATATGCGTATACTAATCTACGATTAAGCACAGTTGTTTAGGAGTATTAACATGAAACAGAATCCAATTGGAGCAATCGTAGGGGAAGAGCAGCAGCGCATCCTCGATTATTATGAAGGCAATCCCGTCAACCCGGTCGTCAGGCATGCCTTGTCCCGCAATAGCCTGGGGGATGCGATTTTCGATTCCTCATCTGAGGCTTTATCGGCCCCGCATTTCTCCGTCGAAGTCAAAACGATGTCGGTGACCAACCAGAAATCCTCTGGCAGATGCTGGATCTTCGCCGGCCTTAACGTTCTGCGCGAGATCATCGCAAAGAAGCTTGGCGTCAAGGAATTCGAATTGTCCCAGAACTACATTTCTTTGTACGACAAAATCGAGAAAGCCAACTATGCTTTGGAATCGGTCATCAAACTCGCGGATGAAGAGCCATCCTCACGCGTCTTGATGCACATCCTCACCGCGCCGGTCTCCGATGGAGGGCAGTGGGACATGTTCGTCAACCTCGTCATGAAATACGGCTTGATGCCCAAGGAAGCGTTCCCGGAAACCGCTCAATCCAACTCGACCCGCGATGGCACGTTCTTAGTCAATGCGGAGATCCGCCGCTTTGCCGCGCAAGCCCACGCTTTGGCTAAGCAAGGCAAAAAAGACGAGATACGTGTATTGAAAAACGAGTCTATCGCAAAGATTTATCAGTTCTTCCTGAACTCCTTTGGCGTGCCGCCGAAGACCTTCGACCTGCAATATGAAGACAAGGATGGCGTCTATCAGATCGAAAGGGGTTTGACGCCGAAGTCCTTCTTTGAGAAATATGTCGGCGAGGAGATCCTTGCCTATGTCTCTCTTATCAACTCTCCCACCAACGATAAGCCCTTTGGCCGCAATTTCACGGTCGATTGGCTTGGCAATGTTTTGGAAGGAAGGCCCATCAACCATTTGAACGTCACGATGGATAGGATGAAAGAAGCCATCATCGCGCAACTGAAGGATGGCAGGCCCGTCTGGTTTGGAAGCGACGTCTCCTTCTTCCGCGACCGTTCGGGAAATGGCTGGAATGCCCATTCTTTTGATTATCAAAGCGCTTTTGGATTCGATGTCTATTTCGACAAGGCCGAGATGCTTGATTACCGCCACTCGGCGATGAACCATGCGATGGTCATCGTCGGCGTGGATTTGGTGGATGACAAACCCGCAAAATGGAAAATCGAGAACTCCTGGGGTTCCGACGGCGGCATCAAAGGCTACTATGTCATGGATGCCGATTGGTTCGATCGTTTCGTCTATCAGGCGGTCGTCGACAAAAAATACCTCACCGAAGAGGAACTCAAGGCATACGATGGCGATCCGATTCACCTCGATCCTTGGGACCCGATGGGGACACTTGCTGACTAAAAAACAGCTAAGGGCGCAGCAAACGCCCTTTTCTCTTCCTTTTAGAAGAGAATTCGCTTAGAATCTCAACTATGGCCGCTCCGAGTACTTCAAAACTCCTCTTCAAAAAGGGCATCCGCGATGCCCTGCAATCCATAAAGCAATTGATTGCCGTCTTTGCCATGGGCACGATTGCCATGACCCTTTTCGTCGGGCTTATGGCGAATGCCGATTCTTTGTCGTCTCGAGTTAACTCTTTGCTTGCCCGAGGCGATACGGCCGACGTTTGGGTGGTGACCAAGGATTACAAAGCCGAAGACGAGGAGAACATTAAATCGCTTCTCGGCGAAGGCGATGTTTTAGATGAACGCTTTATGGCTCCAGGCAAAATCGGCTCCCATGCGGCATCGGTTTTGATCTGCCCATCCATGCCCACCCTTTCTAGGCCGGTGGAGATGTTCGAAATTCAGGAAGGGCAGACGGAGGATCATTTCTTCATCGTTGACTGCGATGTGACGACTGCTGGAGGAGTGACGCTCGGCGCTGCATCCGACCCTGGAATGGAGGAAACGATATCCTTTGATTTCTCCTCCCTTCTCGTGGGCTATGAAGAGATGATCGAGCAGCTTGATTCGGTCTTCATCGGAGACGACAACTTCATCGCTTCGGGCTCATTTTCCTTCAAAACCAAAGTCACGTCCTCGATGGTTTATGGTGAAAACATCCAAAAATCATCTTTCTCATCCTCGTGCGCATTGCTGAGCCACGATATCTTCGAAGAGGCTTTCCAAGCAAAACTCAAAGCGAACTACTCCCCTCTTGGAGTCGCGGCCATCAATGTTCTGCTCGGCAAAGGCTTCCCGAAGACGAATGAATATTTGATCAAATTGCAGGACACTGCGACCCGCGAAGCCAAAGAGAATGCGATTCGGGACTATTTCTTTGCCAAAGGCGAGGATAACAACCTCATCGAAATCCTCAATCGCTCTTCCAGCCCCTGGTCCCTCGCCGCATCCACGGAGGTTCAGGAAGCTCAGCAGCTAAGCTTTGTGTTCCCGCTTGTCTTCTTCTTGGTGGCACTGCTCCTGATTCTGACCACGGTCTCTCAGATGGTTCTGAAGCAAAGAACGCTTATCGGGACCATGAAAGCGCTGGGCGTAAGGCGACATTCCATCTACATGCACTATCTCAATTTGATCATCGCGATAGTCCTTGCCTCCAGCATCGTGGGATCGGTGATAGGAACCATGTTGATTCCAGCCATCATGGCTGCGAAATACGACATTTTATACACTTTGCCGGCCCGCGGATTCTTCGTGTTCCCCGTCGTGCCTGCCTTAGCCTCCATCGCCGTATTCCTCGGCGTTTCGATGCTTGTCACCTTTCTTGCCATTCGAAAGGAAGTCTCCATTTCTCCCGCGCAATCGATGCGCCCAGCGCCGGTGAAGATGAAGCGTTCTTCCCTGATGAGGGCGAAGAAGCCGCTTGGCCTTTCCTTCTCCATGGCCATAAGGAACGTCAGGATCGCCTGGGGCAAATCCCTGATGGCAATCCTCGGAGTCGCCGGATGCACGGCGTTGCTGCTATGCGGGTTCGGCATCCAAGATACCATTGACCGCGGCATCGCGTTGGATATGAACCTGGCTTACTCCTCATCCCTAACATTGACTTATTCAGCGCCGAAAACCGATGCACGCCCCTCGTATTTCGACCATGAAGATGTCCTGGATTACAACCAATACTATCAAACTTCCACTACGGCGAAATTCGGCGGGAAGTCATTCTTGACCCAGCTGCACCTATTCGAGGACGAGCACCCCTATGCCAAGATCGATATCCCGAAAGGGAAAGTGGCGGTGTCGCTGAAAATCCAAACCGAGTTAGGCGTGCATGAAGGCGACGTCATCGAATTCAGCCATAAAGGGGTCTACCTTTCCGCGACCGTTGGGAAAGTATATGAGGCTTTCTCCTTCAACGGCGTAAAAGGATTGTTCTCGGATTTCGAAGACTCGATACAAAAGGCCTACACGAATGCGCATGTCATGGCTAAACCCGATGCGGACCTGCCGGCTTTGAGCAAGTATTTCGTCGAAAACGGATATGCGTCCTCGGCTCAAACGACCACTGAATTGTCCGCCAAAGTCTCAGATATCGTCAGCGGCGTGTCCACGATGACCAATGCCGTCAAGATATTCGCCATCTTGCTAGCGGTGGTAGCCTTGTACAATCTGGTGTTGATGAACTTCCGTTCGCATGCGCGCGACGTCGCCACTTTGAAAGTCCTTGGCTTCTCGCTCCCTGAAATCGCGCTGTCCCTTGTGGCGGAGTCCGTGATCTTGACCGCCCTAGGCGTCGGAATCGGCTTTGCCTTGGGATTCCCGTTCCTTTATGGCGTCCTCGTCGTCAATACGGTGTCGTTGATTCAATTCCTGTATTTCATCGCCCCGATGACGTATTTGATTAGCTTCGGCTTGACCTTCGGCGTTTCCTTCTTGGTCAACCTCTACCTTTCGTTCTTGCTTAGGAAAGTCAAAATGGTCGAAAGCTTGAAATCCGTTGAGTAAATGCGTTCCATCCCTTACTATGTTCTAAAGGAGGACTTTGATCATGGCCGAGGAAAAGAAGGTTCAGAAATACCGTTGCTTGCTCTGCGGCGAGATTGTCGTTCCCAATGAAGATGGCACCTGCCCAATCTGCGGCGCTGGACCAGATGATTTGGTCCCCGTCGACGATGACGGCAACGACATCGCCTAATAGACAATGAAAATCCCAGTCGCTTCACGAAACGACTGGGATTTTTTGTTGAATTTCGATGCACGTCCCTCTTAATTTCCGATGCACCAGGTCAATAATGCATCCAAAATCGCGGAGTGGTAGGGCTTGAACGCCTCATGGCGATTCGCTCCATCGGCTTTAAGGCCCGTAAGAACTTTGTTGGCCAGATTTGCTTCGCGCAGATACTGCATCGCGTCGATCTGCAAACGCTCGGCGGTGAAGTAGGTGCTGCTGATGGCGGTATCCTCGCTTGGGTTGCTGCGGCTATCGCATAGGCGCGCGTCATTATAGAAAACGCCTGAGGCATCTATGACGTCTCCGCTTCTGTTGGCCCCGTCGGGATTGACGTGGTAGATGGTCGGGACATAGCCGGAATCCCAGCCTGCCGGATTGTCTTCGGAATAGGCTAAGCCATATTCGCTTTTGAAATCAGACCATTGCTCAAAGGCTTCTATTTGCTTCTCCGATGCGTCTTCCGCGGAGGAAGGCCCATAGATTTTGCCAGCCTCATCGGTGACGTAGCGGATGCCTATGACATCGCAGTCGATCATATATAGCGGGGACGGGTTATCCGCGGCGTTGAGCCAGGATTTCAAATCGTTTGACTCAAGATAGGCGCAATCGGGGCAGGTGGAGCGGGTGAATAGGATCGTGAACTCGTTCCTGCTGTCATATAGCCCATCCAATTGCTCTTTGGATACGTAAAACGCCTTGGGCTTGCTGACCCTGGCGTCCATCCATTGGGCGAAGTAAGCGGCGGAAGTGGTCCATTCGGATTTTTGGTCGCTATTGTTTTCTTGGTATTTCAGCTTCCCGCTTTCGAAGATGCCGATGGTTTCGTGGTTGGGGAGGACGGTCAATCCATAGTTCTCCTTGCCTTCGATGTTTTGATAGTCCACGTAATACACGAGCGTGCCGCGCGCTTTGACATAAGGAACGAAGACATCGCGGTGGAAAGCATCCCAGCAGGAGCAGAAATTCGTTGTGCTGTGGATCATCACGACGAACGATTCCTTATCCACGACCAGGGAAGCGAATTTCTCATAGGAAATCTCACGCATATGAGACTCGCCTTTGACCTTGTCGTCCATGCCGATTCGGGTTCCGAAAGGGATCGCGACGGGCTTGATGTCGTCGATGGTCTGCCCGCACCCAACCGCAGGGATCGCCAAGGCTAATAAAAGCAATAGATTCTTACGCATGTGAGGCATTATAAACTAGGTATTAAAAATATTGTGAGAAAGTTGAAAAAAAGGCATGAAATGGGCATTTCGAATTCTTACGAGCCCACCGAAGGAAAATGCGAATTTTGACCCCGCGAAAATTTTTTGAAAAAAAGTGTTGCAAAACACGTTATTCGCGCCCATTATTTTGCACGTTGAAAACCCGACTCCTTCTGCTCGGCGATTCGACGTTTCTGTAATTTGTTCTCTTTTACTCAGGGAGGGTAAACTCATGGAAGCAAATAGCAACACCATCATCTCTTTGCAGCACGTCTGCAAACAGTTCGACGGAACTGTCGTCGTTGATGACTTCAATCTCGACGTCAAACAGGGGGAGTTCATAACAATCCTTGGTCCTTCCGGATGCGGCAAGACCACGACTTTGCGCATGATCGCGGGTTTTGAGCTGCCGAGCTCCGGCAAGATCCTGCTTAACGGCGAGGACATCTCCTTGCTGCCGCCTTACAAGCGCCCGGTCAACACCGTTTTCCAGCATTATGCGCTTTTCCCGCATCTGGACGTGTATGACAACGTCGCCTTCGGCCTCAAGCTCAAGAAGATCCCTTATCAAGTCACCGACAAAAACGGCAATGTCGTCACGAAATACAAGAAATTGACCGCCCGCGAAATCGATGCCAAAGTCAGCCGCGCCCTTCAGATCGTCGACCTCGACGAAATGGAATCCCGCGATGTCTCGACCCTCTCCGGCGGACAGCAGCAGCGCGTCGCCATCGCTCGCGCCATCGTCAATGAGCCGCAGGTTCTTCTCCTTGATGAGCCTCTAAGCGCCCTTGACCACAAGATGCGCAAAGACATGCAGATCGAATTGAAGGACATGCATAAGAAGCTCGGCATCACCTTCATCTACGTCACCCATGACCAGGAAGAGGCCCTTACGATGTCCGACCGCATCATCATCATGAAGGATGGCATCATCCAACAAATCGGCACTCCCGAGGATATCTACAACGAACCGGTCAACGCCTTCGTCGCGGACTTCATCGGCGAATCCAATATCTACAATGGCACCATGGCGGGCAAAATGAAGGTCCGCTTCCTCGGCGCCGTTTGGGATTGCATCGACGACTTCCCCTCCAATGAGAAGGTCGATATCGTCATCCGTCCCGAAGACGTCATCCTCGGCGAAAAAGGCAAAGGGAAGGTCAATGGAATCATCACCTCCCGCATCTTCCAGGGCGTCCATTACGAATTCATCGTCAACATCGGCAAATTCGAAGTCGCCTGCCGCGACACGAAGGATCATCCTCTCGGCGGCGAGGTTTCCCTTGACGTTGAGAAGGAAAACATCCAGATCATGCACAAGGAATACGGCGAGAACGAATACGATGCCGTCATCACCTCCAATGGCGAGATCCTCATCGGCGAAGACGCCTTCCCCTGCGATTTGACCAAACTCGTCCCCGGCTCCGTCCTCGATGAGAAAGGCTATGTCTACGATCCCAAGAACAAGAAGAAATACGACTTCAGCAATGCGGAAGTGGAAGCAACCATCCCCCTTGATAAAATCACCATCTCCGACGACCTTTCCTCCGGCCATGCCCAGGGATCTATCGTCTCCCTCGTCTGGAAAGGCGACCATTACCAGTATCTGATCAGAACCGATGATGAGGAGGATTTCATCGTCGATTCCGACTACTCTTGGAACGAGGGCGACCTCGTTGCCGTCGATGCGCTCCCCGAAGACATCGGTCTGCGCTTGAAGAAGGATCTGGATGGCTATGTCGCAGAATAAACCCGCAAAAAGCGGCGGATTGAAGAGATTCTTCGCGTTTAAGAGAAAGTATCTGGCATTCCCGTATTTCCTCTTCCTCGCCCTCTTCGTCATCGTCCCGATCGCCATCATCCTGGTCTATGCTTTCACCGGCACCTCCGCTGACGGAAGCCTCTATTTCTCCTTTGATGCATTGGTGAGCTTCTTCACCTCTCCCACGAAAGTAAACGTGCTTGTGGTGTCTTTGTTCTTAGGCATCCTCAACACGGTCATCTGCTTGCTGATCGGCTACCCAATCGCCTATTTGCTCGCGGATAAGAAGGTCAACCAGAACTATGTCTTGGTGATGCTGTTCGTCATGCCGATGTGGATCAACTTCGTTCTCCGCACCGGCGCGACCCGCGATGTCCTCAACTGGATGGGCATCGTCGGCGGCAAATACCCGTATCTCGCCACGATGATCGGCTTGGTCTACAACTACCTGCCCTTCACCATCCTGCCGCTATACACGACCATGATCAAACTCGATAAGAGCCAGATCGAGGCCGCCCGCGACTTAGGCGCGAACCCGGTTCAAACCTTCTTCCTCTCCATCTTGCCCCAATCGGTGCCCGGCATCGTCTCGGCGGCCGAGATGGTATTCATGCCAACCATGTCGAGCTACGTCATCTCCGACACCTTGTCCGAGGGCAAATTGACGTTATTCGGCAACATCATCTATCTGAACTTCAGCCAATCGATGTGGAATGAAGGGTCGTTCATGGCCTTCATCATGCTCCTATTGATTGCCATCTCCATGGCCTTGACCCGCAAAGTCGGCAAGGGCGAAGGACGCGAAAGGGGGTCAGGACTATGGTAAGCGAAATGGATGTCTTCCAGCGCAATGAGCGCATCCTCAAGCGCAACCGCATCATCCACAAGATCTTAGGCCAAGCCGCCATTTGGCTCGTGCTCGTCTTGATGTACATCCCCATCGGGGTCCTCATCGTCTACTCCTTCTCCGCCAACGACGTCATCGGCGGCGAGGTGTTCAACTTCTCCTTCATCCAATACTCTAGGCTATTCACCGATGCCGAGATCATGACGGCTCTAGGGAATACGCTGATTCTCGCCCTTGCTTCCTCTGCGCTTTCCACCATCCTTGGAACCGCAGGCGCCATCGGCGCGTTCTATTCCAAGCGCCGCGCAAGAAGCGTCATCGAGAACGTCACACAGATCCCGGTCGTCAACGCCGAAATCGTCATTGCTTTGTCGCTGACCGTCATGTTCGTTTTCGTCGGCACTTACATCTTCGCCGGCGCGAACCTGTTCAGCTTCTGGACGCTTCTCATCGGCCACATGATCCTCTCGCTTCCGTTTGTCTACCTTTCGGTCAAACCCAAGCTCATCCAGATGGATCCTGCCCTTTACGAAGCCGCTTTGGACCTCGGCTGCACGCCGAACCAGGCATTATGGAAGACCACCATGCCCGAAATCGCCCCTGGCATCCTCTCGGGATTCATGCTCTCCATCACCTTGTCGCTTGACGACTTCATCGTCTCGGCTTTCACTCGCGGCGCTGGCCTTCTCTCCGGCGACAAGACCATCGACACCTTGTCCACCTTGGTCCAAGCCAAGATCAAGAAAGGCCCCATCCCACCCGCGATGCGCGCCTTGACCACCATTATCTTCATCGTCGTGTTGCTCATCGTCATCGGTATGACGGTTTACCGCAACGTGATGGCGAAACGCGTTAAGAAACGCGCCGGAAGGGAGGCAAAATAACCATGAAAAAGCATACACGTATCGCTTCCTTTATCAGTTTTGCCCTCATCGCCCTTCCCTCGATGACCTCCTGCGGGCAGCAAGAAGAGGTGATCAACCTCCGCGTCTTGAACTGCGAGGACTACATCTGCGAAGATCCCTTCGTCTATGAAGACAGCGATGGCGAAATCCTCGAATTCGATGACTGCCTCAGCGGCTTTGAGCAGCTGATGGAGAAGCAGGGCAAGAAGGTCCGCGTCATCTATGATACCTTCGACACGAATGAGACCATGCTCTCTTCGCTTAAGACCGGCAAGACCACCTACGACCTCATCTGCCCGTCCGACTACACCATCCAGAAGATGCTTAGCTCGGACATGCTTCAGAAGATCGACTTCAACAACATCCCCAATTACACCGAATACGGCTCCCAGTATCTCCGCAACATGCTGGAAGAGATCCCCGCTGAGCTAAATGGCAACACCGAATACGTCGGCGATTATTCCGTCGGCTATATGTGGGGCACCTTGGGCATCCTTTATAACCCCGAGAAGATCGTCAAGGGCAAGGATATGCCCATCGAGCAAGTCAAAGTCGCCATGGACGACTGGGATTCGCTTTGGGATCAGGCCTTCGCCGGCGAGATGTCGGTCAAGGATTCCATGCGCGATACCTATTCCGTAGGCATCATGCACGCCTTTGGCGACGAAATTCGCGAGGAGCTGGAGAAATCTGGATGCTTCGACGAGGACTATAACCTCCTCGAAGGCAAATGGGACGAAGCCATCGAAAAGTACAACCCCATCATCACCTCCATCTTCAACCGCTGCGACAAGGATACCGTCGAACAGGTCAAAGACATCCTCTTGAAGCTTAAGGAGAACGTCTTCGGATTCGAAGTCGACTCCGGCAAGGAGGACATGGTCAAAGGCATGATCGGCATGAACCTCGCCTGGAGCGGTGACGCCGTCTACTCCATCGACACCGCCGAAATCGAGCAGAACAGGACCATCTATTATTCCGTTCCCTCCACCGGCGGCAACATCTGGCTCGATGGCTGGGTCATCCCCAAGGAAAGCGATGCCGAGCATAAGCTCTTGGCTGAGCAGTTCCTCAACTATCTCTGCGATCCTCAGGTCGCGACCGCGAACATGAACTTCATCGGCTACACCTCCTTCGTGGCCGGCGATTCCGTCAACTCCCTCATCCGCGAATGGTACGATCCCCGCACCTATGAGATCTTCGCCTTGAACGAGGACGAAGAGCTCCTCTACAACGCCGATGATGAAGCGGTGGTCCGCTTCGACATGGGCGTGTTCCAAGATGAGAATGGCCTCATCGAGGAAATCCCGATGGGCGATGATTGCTTTGCCGAAGGCGAAGTCGATCACTTCCCCTTCGAAGAGACCTGGGAGGACTTTGAGGAAGACTCATCCTTCTATAAAGCCCTCGGCGAAAAAGAAGTTGAGCCTGCCACGAAGGTCTTGGAAGCCGATCTGCTTGATCCCGAAGGCGGAGTCATCGCGGAAGCCGGCACCGAGATCGACCTTGTCTCCAATTATGACTACGCCGTCGTGGCCACTTGGGAAGCCGATGCCTCTGCCAAAAAAGCGACTTTGGACTCCTATGAAGTCATGAACTGGGTCGACTACCAGGAAGCCCTTAATGACGAATTAAGGCAAGAGCTTATCGATTCTGGCCTCACCGGCGACGAGCTCGAGGAAGCCTACGATGATGGGTGCTATGCCTGGATGGTGACCGATCTCACCTACATGTTCCAAGGAACTTTGGAAGACGATAGGAACCTTACTTGCCCCGAGACCAATCCTTGCTTGTTCTACAATGACGAGCTCGAGGAAGTCGAATACGATGGCAAGACCGTCTTGGCCGGCCGCCAGTTCTATGCCCAGTATCCTGACCACAAACTGCTTCCGAAGCTTACGGTCATGGCCGACTATGGCGAGAACAACGAATACGTCCTCAAGATGTGGCAAGATGTCAAGTCCAACAACCTCCCGCTTGCCGGCGTCATCGTGTTCGCCATCATCCTCGCTGGCGCACTCGCCGCGATTCTGACCTCCTTCTTCATCAAACGCTATTGGAAGAAAATCCGCATCGAGCGCAGAAAAGAAGCGGCCGCTGAGCGCGAGAAATACGGCGTTAGGAAATAACGATCATCAACAATAAAGGATGCAGTCGCGAGGCTGCATCCTTTTGATTTAGAGGGG
>CAMORJ010000037.1 GCA_946623775.1 uncultured Bacillota bacterium
CAGGGCGCAGACAATGTTCCTCTCCCTACGGGCGAAGCGCCGTCTTCCAACCCTCTCGAGTACATCAAGAACCCTTTCGTCGCGGAATTCTTAGGGCTGCCCAACCCAGACGCGGTAAGCGAATCCGAATTAGAGCACGCGATTCTGAATAACCTTGCCCAATTCATGCTCGAAATGGGAAAAGGGTATGCTTTCATAGCAAGCCAAAAGAGAATACACACCGGCAAAAAGGACTATTACATTGACCTAGTGTTCTACAACTATTTTCTGAGGTGCTTTGTTTTGATTGACCTGAAAGCCGATACGATCACGCACCAGGACGTCGGTCAGATGGACATGTATGTAAGGATGTTCGACGAAGAGTTCCGCAAAAAAGATGACAACCCCACCATCGGAATACTGCTCTGCGCCGATACCGATGAAGACATCGCCCGCTATAGCGTCCTAAAAGGAAGCGAGCAGATCTTCGCCGCGAAATACAAAACATATATGCCGGACGAGGAAGAACTAAGACGCGAAATCGAAAGGCAAAAAGCCCTGTTTCTGTTGTCGCACGAATCCAAGAAAATGTCTAAACGCTACATCAATGTAGCATTATTGCGAAGGAACTATCTCATCGGAAAGCGTATCGACGAAGAGGTTTTGACAACGAAACCCGAAGATTACGGAAAGGAAATAATAAAGAATCTGCCGGTGTTTTTAAGTGAAAAGTATGGTGATGGGTTTACAACAACCAACCTGTATTATCATCTTCGTTTTGCCAGATATTTCCCCGACATTTTACACTCAGCGAGTAGAAAATCTTTTCTTTCGTGGACACGCTATCGGCTCCTTCTTAGACACAAAATGGACCGCGACACAGCCTCAAGGCAAATCGCGGTCCATTTTGAATACACGGGGTCGCTAAATTAGGCTTGTGCCTCTTCGCCAATCGCGATTTCGTTATTCGCGTATTGGGCTGACAAGACCTTTTCTTTCTCGACTTGGAGTTCTTCGGTCTTCTTCTTGCTTAAGCCGTAGACAAGGAGCATGACGACGCCCATCAAGCCGAACAGGACGGCCGGGATGATGGTGGCCAAATCATAGAACATGCCAACGTTGTCGGTGATCGCGACTGAGTTGATTGAGCCATCGCTATTGAGGTAATTGATGCCAAGCAAGGCGCCGTTGACGGCGACGGCGGCAACGACCTGACCGAGTTTGCGGAAGAACATGAAGACGGAATAGGAAGAGCCATCGTTCCTCATGCCGGTTTTGACTTCGACATCATCGATCGCGTCGGTCGCGACAGCCCAAATCTCAAGGGTAAGGATGGATAATCCGGTGCCGGCGATCAGGCAGAACGCGAGGAAGATGAAGGCAAGCGCGCGTGCATCGACGCCGCGCATTGCGAACAATGCGAGGTTTGCGCCGCATGCGAGGAATCCGCCAAAGGCGCAAACCGCTTTTTTGCCGAACCTGTTGATGAGTTTGCCCATAAACGGCATCAAGAAGAGCATCGGGAGATAGGTGCAGGCCATGGAGACCATGTTCATCCAGTCTTTGCCGAACTTATAGCTGAAGAGGTAGGTATAGAAGGATTGAGTGAACATCTGGCCGGCCAAAAGGAGCAAGCCGGTGAGGGAGACCGCCAAGAAGGAGCGGTTCTTGAGGAGGCTCTTTACGATGCGGAAGGTCTCGCCTTTGGGAGCCTTTTCGGCTTTCTTGGTGGAAACGACCCTCTCTTTGTTGGTGCGGTATGCGATGAACAATAGGACGCCGACCAAAACCGCGATGGCCGCGATGCCGATGATGACGGGGAGATATTGGACCTTGGCGACCTCTTTGCCGGTGGATTCATCCACGACTTTCTTGGTCCAGATGAAGGTGATGGCAAGGACGGGGATATTGCCAAGGGCAGCGCCGATGGAGCGGAAAACGGATAGCTTGTTGCGTTCTTTGACGTCGGTGGTGACGACGGATGCGAGGGAGCCGTAAGGAATCTGGTGCATCGTGTAAACCATGCCGAAGATGACGTAGGTGACCGCGGCATAGACCATCATGCCGATGCTGCCAAGCTGATTGGCAAGGCCAGGCCAAGGCAAAAACATCAAGACGGTGGCGAGGGCCAGCGGGATGGAAACGTATTTCATCCATACGCGGTACCTGCCGTTCTTGCTCGGCCTCTTGATGTCGACGATGCGGCCCATGATGGGGTCGTTGATCGCGTCCCATATACGGGCGAACATAAACATGAAGAGGATGAATAGCGGCGAGAGTCCCCACACGTCGGTGTAGAAACGCTGCAGCAAAGTTGTGACCGTCGCGAAAGCCATGCAGCCCGCGAAGTCACCGAGAGCGTAGCCGAAATAATCCTTCCCGCCCAAACCGCTGGTGCGGGAAATGATTCCGCTTCCCCTCTCGGGTGTGTTTTCGTTTTCCATAATCAAAACTCCTTGTAAGAATTGGAAATCAGTGCACTGACAATATAAACGAAACAAAGAATGATTTAAAGTATTGAAAATGTCATTGTTTTTCAAGCGCGTCGCGCGTAATATCTTAGTTAGTTAAAGAGTTTAATTAATTTCCTCCCATGAACAAACTTGAACTGGAAAAATTCTTCCTCGACCAACTCACCAACGGCGATTGCCGTCTCATCATCTCCCGCCACAAAGCCAAATACAAAATGAACCGCGGGTCCTTTAAGACGCACGACTCGCTCCACGACGTCCATACCCTTGCCTTCGAGCATCGCGAAGGGGATCGCTATCTCTTCAGCGACGGCAAAGTCGGAGCCGAAATCATTTTGACCCGCGACCCGTTCATCAAAATGCATTTCCACGTCGATTTCGGCTACGACCATTTTTCCATCGTCTTCAAGACGTTCGAAAACGAGCACTTCTATGGGGCGGGCGAGCAGTACACCAACTTCGACCTATCCGAAAAAACGGTCCCCATTTGGGTCAGCGAGCATCAGCAGGTCATGAAAATCGCGATGAAGCTTCTAAGGGAAAGGGTCCGCGGCCCGCAGCCAGACCACGTCTCTAACTTCCGCCAGCACCAATCCTATTGCTCCGTCCCAAGCTTCATCTCCAGCCAGAACTACGGCTTCTATTGCCATAGCGACACCTATGGACGCATCCATTTGGAGAAAAAGGGCGAGGTACGTATATCGTTTAGAGGCGTTCCGCAGTCGATTTCGCTTTTGACGGCGGACGATCCGAAAGAGCTTGCCGCCAAGCTTTGCGAATTGGTCGGCATCGGGCCCCGCGTTCCCTCTTGGGTTGGCGATGGGGCGATTCTGGCCGTGCAAGGCGGAACGGAAGTCCTCCGCAAGAAATACCAAGAAGCCAAAGAAAAAGGCATCAAGGTCGCCGCGCTTTGGGCGCAGGACTGGTGCGGGCACGTCGTCACAAGCTTCGGCTACCAGGTCTATTGGAACTGGGCCGCCGACGAAGAGCTCTATAAGGGATTAAAGGAATTCATCGCCGAGCTCAACGCCGACGGAGTCAGGTTCTTGGGCTACATCAACACATTCCTGAAAGAAGGCTCCCCCTTATACGAGGAAGCGAAGAAAAACCGTTTCCTGGTCCGCCACGAAAATGGGGAAGTCTACCTCGTCAAATCCACCACATTCGATGCGGGCATCGTCGATTTGACGAACCCCACCGCCTACGAGTGGTACAAGGGCATCATAAAGAAGAACATGATCGAATATGGCCTATCCGGATGGATGGCCGACTTCGGGGAATACCTGCCAACCGATTCCATCGTCTATGGCGGAGATCCCAAGAAGCTGCATAACAGATGGCCCTCTTTGTGGGCGAAATGCTGCTATGACGCCGTCCAGGAATCCGGCAGGCAAGACGAGATATTCTTCTTCAACCGCGCCGCCTACGGCCACACGTTCCAATTCACCAACTCGATGTGGAACGGCGACCAGCACGTCGACTACAGCGACGAATACGGCATCGGCTCCGTCATCCCGGCCTCGCTATCGCTATCGTGCTCCGGATGCGGCGTCGTCCATAGCGACATCGGCGGATACACCACCGTCATGTTCATGAAGCGCGACCCTGAGCTATTGAGGAGATGGAGCGAGATGAATATCTTCACCCCCGTCTTCCGCACCCACGAAGGCAACCGCCCGAAAGACAACGCCCAATTCGATCATCCGGAAGTCGTGGAGGAATTCGCCGAGAACTCCAGGCTATTCGCCGAGCTCCGCCCATATCGCGACCACGTGTTCGACGAATACTACAACGATCACCTGCCGATGATCCGCCCGATGTTCTTCTACTACGAAGACGAGGAAGGGTTCGTGAACCAAAGGGAATACCTCTTCGGCCAAGACCTTCTTGTGACGCCTGTCCTCCGCAAAGGCGTGACGTCCTGGAAGGTGTACCTGCCCAAAGACAAATGGGTCCAGCTGTTCACCAAGCAGAAGTTCGAGGGAGGGCAATGGATCGAAGTCCCTTCGCCCCTAGGATTGCCCCTGGCCTTCTATCGGGAAGAAAGCAAATTCGCACCGCTATTCGAATCACTATCCATCAAGAAAGGAGAATAACACAATGAAATACTTCTTGGATTCCGCGAAGATCAACGAAATCGATAAAGCCTATCACGATTACGCCATCGACGGCGTGACCACCAACCCCCGCCACATCATGGCGTCGGGGAAACCGTTCCTGACCGCTTTGAAGGACATCGCGGCCTGGGTCAAGGAAAACCACCTCGAAGGCAAGGACGTCTTCCCTGTCTCCGTCGAGATCAACCCGCATATCGAAGATGCCAAGACCATGGTGGAAGAAGCCAAAAAGGTCGCGGCCCTATGCGAGAACTTCGTCATCAAAATCCCCTGCACCCCCGAAGGCGTCAAAGCCGCCCATATGCTTGAGCAAGAGGGAATCCGCACCAACGTCACCCTCGTCTTCTCGCCCTCCCAAGCGATTCAGGCGGGCCGCATCGGCGCGATGTTCGTCTCTCCGTTCCTTGGCTGGAAGGAATCCGCAGGCGAAGACTCCTATGACTACATGGGCAGGATCGCCAACATCTACCGCGAGAAAGGCTATCAAACCGAAATCATCGCCGCCGCCGTCCGCTCTGGCAAGCAGATCGCCGAGATGGCCGAATTAGGCGTCGACATCGTCACCGCCGGTTTAGCGGTCTATGAAGAATCCTTCAAGCACCCCTTCACCGATTATGGCCTAGGCATCTTCCGCGATTCCTGGGATCACACCGAAGGAAATTAACATGAAAGTCGCTTTTATCGGCCTCGGCATCATGGGGATGCCGATGGCCACTAACGTAGCCAAGAAATATCAATTGATTGGCTACGACATCGTCAAAAAGGAAACCCCATTCCCCTTCGCCTCTTCTTACGAAGAGTGCGTGGACTTCGCCGACGTCATCATCTCGATGGTCCCCAATAACGAAGCCGCAACCTCGCTATATCACGCATTGCTGCCATATCTCCGCAAAGGGCAGATCTGCATCGATATGTCCACCATCTCCAGCGCGACCAACGTCGCCCTGGCGAAAGAGCTGGAAGCCAAAGGCGTGGAGATGCTCGATTGCCCCGTCGTCAAATCCCAGCCCGCCGCGATCGCAGGCGAACTAGGCATCTATGTCGGCGGCAAAGAGGAAGTCTATGAGCAAGTCAAGGAAATCCTCCTCTGCATGGGCAAGAACATCATCTACATCGGAGGCCACGGAACCGGCTTGCAGATGAAGATCCTCCATAACGCCTTGGTGGGGGAAATCCAAAACGGCGTCAACGAGATCTTCGGCATGGCAAGCGCCCTAGGCATCGACTTGAACAAAGTCGTCACCGCCTTCTCCTATGGAGGCGCCAATAGCTTCTATATGTCTGGCAAGGCGCCAAACATCATCAGCAACAACTACCCCACCGCCTTCTCGGTGGCCAACATGAACAAAGACGTCCACTTCGCCCGCGAGATCGCCGATGAAATCGGCATCGAAGTCCCTGCGCTCCGCAGGGTCGTGGAAGTCTATGAGCAAGCCATGGAAGATGGCCTTGCCAGAGAAGACTTCTCGGCAACCTATAAGGTCGTCAACAAAAAATAAAGGGGACGTGTATGAGAAAACCACGTATCGGCATCGTCTGCACGGTGCGCAAAACATTTGATTACCTGACCGCATATAAGCTCTATCAGGAAAGAACCGCCAAGGTGATGGAAGACGATTCCGTCGAGTGGGTCAATTACCCCGAGATGGTCATCGAACAGCCAGATGCCCAAAAGGCAAGCGATTACTTCATCGACGCGAAAGTCGATGCTTTGATCATCGTCTCCGCAACGTTCCACCTAGGCCACCTGGCGTTGATCCTGAACAACAGGGTCAGGGTCCCACTGCTCCTTTGGGGCTATGACGAATTGCCCTATGACGGCGGCAAAATCCGTCTGAACGCCGTATGCGGGGTCAACCTGAACGCCTCCAACCTCTATAAGGGCGGAAACGACAATTTCATCGTCCACGTCGGCAACGAAATCGATAACGATTGGGTGAAGGCCATCAAAATGATGGTCGCCATCAAAACCACCAAGATCGGTTTGATCGGCCACCACGCGGACGGCTTCTACAACGTCGGCGTGGATGAGCTCCACATCTACCGCGAAATGGGCGTGCTCGTGAATCATTATGAGCTATCCCAATTCTTCGGCGGCGAAGCCACCGATGAAGAGGTCGCGATAGAGAAAGCAAACGTCCTCAAGCTATTCGATGTGAAAAAGCTGAACGACGACCAAGTGACCAAAGTCGCCAAGCTCGTCGTTGTCGCCTCCAAGTTCATGAAAGAGCAGCAAGTCGATGTCGTCGCCATCCGCTGCTGGCCTGAATTCGCCAAGACATATGGCATCTCCCCATGCGCGATGATGTCCATTCTGCAAAGCCGCGGCATGCTTTTGGCATGCGAAGGCGATATCGAGGCCGCGTTATCGATGGTCGCCGTCCGCGCGGCGGGCGAACCGACCCCGTTCATGGCCGATTTGTCGCAGGTCAATTACGAAGAGAATTTTGCCCTCCTTTGGCATGATGGCGTTGCCCCATGCAATCTTTGGGACGGCGTCTGCAACCGCAGCCTTGAAACCTATTTTGCAGGGGGCAAGGGCGTGACGGCCGATTTCGTTTTGCACGAAGGGCCCGTATCGATCCTCCGCATCGATACCGCGCGAGGCAAAACGCGCCTCTTCTATGAAGAGGGCCAGACCGTCCCGATGGAAAAGAAGCTATCGGGCACCTACGCGAAGGTCATCTTCAAACACCATATCTCCAAAGTCATCGACACCGTCGTTTACACAGGCGTCGCCCATCACGTGATCATGGGCTATGTCCAATACGGCAAAGCGATGCTCGATTTGGCCCGCATCATGGGCTGGGAGGTCATCGATGCCGATAAAGACTATTTCTCTGCCCGCTGAATACGGCTACTACCTCGAAGGCGATTTTAGCGATATCTTTCGCTATCTTTCGACGACCCCAATCCCCGAAGAAGGCAATCTCTATGTCCGAGATAGCGAGGACATGCATGCGTTTTCGGGCTTTGCGAGGATCCGCGAAGAGGTATTTGGCCTAGGCGAGATGGAGTCGGGCTACGTCAACGGCAACAACAAAAAGTTGAATTGCCTCGAGGCACACTCGTGCCCCGAGGTCGATCTTGCCGTCAACGATCAGATCCTCCTCTTGGCGTTGCCCCGCGACATCCAAGACGGCAAGATCGACTCAAAAAAAGTCATTGCCGTCCATCTAAAAGCCGGAGACGTTGTCGTTTTAAGGCCTTACGTCCTCCACTTCAGCCCCTGCATGGTCGATAACAAGCCGTTCCGCTGCGGAATATTCTTGTCCGCGGGGACGAACAGGGATTTGGCGTCTAAGCCTTCCAATCCGCTTTTGTGGAAGGAGAACAAATGGCTTTACGCCCATCCGGAAAGCAACCAGGCTAAACTCGGCGCATACATCGGCATCACAGGGGAAAACATCTTAGTTCCATGACCTGGATTGAAGCCGTTTTCCTCATAATCATTTTCCTATCGAACGTCATTCAGACGATCACGGGCTTTGCCGGAACCGCTCTGGCAATGCCTTTTTCGCTTTTGATTCTCGAGGAGACGGTCGTCAAACCCGTTCTCAACATCGTCGCTTTGGGCGTTTGCCTATTCATCGTCATCCGCCACTTCAAGGAAATCGACTGGAAAGAAGCATTATGGATGGCTCTTTTCATATCGATTGGCTTCGCCGGCGGCATTTTGGTCGGCTTATTGCCGCACGATGGGACGATATTCCTCCGCGTTTATGGCGGGGTCATCATCGCGGTCGCGCTGCTGTTCCTATTCATCCACCCAGAAAAGCACAATGTGCCTACATGGGTTCTATTAATCTGCCTGGTATTAGGCGGATTCGTGCATGCCCTTTATATCTCAGGCGGGCCGCTTGTCGTCATATTCGCGATGCTCAAAATCAAGGACAAACACAAATTCAGGGCAACCCTGTCGTTTATTTGGATCATCTTCAACTCGGCGTTGCTGATAGAGCACGGCATCCAAGGCTTATTGACCCCGCACGTCGGGCTATTGGCGGGCATCGGTTTGGCGGCGACCGTCGTTTCGATCGTCATCGGGCAATTCCTAGCCAGGCGTATGCCGAAAAACGTCTTTATGATCGCCACGAATATCCTGCTTCTTATAAGCGGGGTGCTGTTGGTCATCCCGCACTAGTTTTCAGTTATAGTACTTCTTCCGGTAGTCGAGCGGATTCATTCCCATCGCGACGCGAAACGCTTCGGTGAACGTGGATGCGTTGCGATATCCAACCATCTCGGCGATGTCTTTTATTTTGAGCGATTTATCGAAGAACAGGCGCTTTGCTTCCGATAGCCTCAGTTTATTCAAATGGACGACGGGGGAGTCGTGCATGAATGCTTTGAATACGCGCGAGAAATGGGACAAAGAATATCCGCTTTTCTTCGCCAAGAAGGCAATCGTCAGATTCGGGTCCGGATAATGGCGGTACATGTAGTAGACGATTTCCTTGATACGGGGTGCGTATTTTTTCTCAGGGCGCCTTAAATCGGTCTCTTGAGCATACGCTTCCTTGACCATGGTGACGGTAATCGATTCCGCGATGGAATCAATCAGGGGTTCATCCCTGTTTGGGCTTCTGGCGGCTTGCTGGAATCTGGAGATCAACTCATACAGCGCCTTCCCAACGGGGAAACGGGCATGGAGCTGCCTTCCTTTAAAGCCAAGGCGGCTAACGATGCCTTCCAGATATTGCTTATCGATGGCGATGGAGAAAAGATGGGCATCGGCCAAATCGAATTCGGTCCCATGGTCTTCCATCGGGTTGATGGGATAGCAAAAGCCCACCTCCCCGATATAGTTCGCCTTCTCGTAATAGACAAGCGGCACCGTCTTCAACGGGATTAAGAATTCATAGCATTCGTGCGTATGGCGGAACGGGCGAAGGTCTTTGCCTTCGCTGCCAAAAGAGACATACTCGCCTATAGAAAGAAAACGGCAGGAGTCGATGCTGCGGAATTTTGCGATTTCTTCGGGATTCGGACCGTGCGCGGTTCTAAGGTTCATCAGCCTTAGTTTAAAGGGGCGCGGAAAAGGTAACAAAATAAAGGCGTTAAATAATTCAATTATTTGCTTTACCCTCACGAAATGCCTTATATCAGTGCATTTTGACTATCTCGGTTTCCTTAATTTTGTTTTATATCAATGCTGCTTTCGCTCAATCCGCGAACAATTCGGGGTGGTTCTCCAGTTTGTCCGCTTCGGTGATTTTCCTGATGACGCGGCATGGGTTCCCGACGGCGAGGACGCCATCGGGGATGTCTCTGGTGACGACGGACCCCGCTCCGATGATGGTGTTCTTGCCTATGGTGACCCCCGGCAAAATAGTGACGTTGGACGCAAGCCAGCAATGGTCGCCGATGCGCACCGGCGCTCCATATTCTTGATCGGTCGGAACGCCTCTATCGTTGATGTAGATGGCCCTGTCGTCGGGGTCAAAAGGATGAAGAGGGGTCAATATGGATACGCCGCTTCCGATATGGACGCATTCGCCGATATGGATAGGGCAAACGTCCAATGCGGTGAAGTTGTAATTCACGTAGCAGTCCTTTCCCATATAGAGGTTGCAGCCATAATCGAAATACACGGGTCCCCTCAATGAGCAAGTCGGGTCGATGTTTGGGGCGAACTCCCGAAGCAGTTCCGCCCTTCTAGGAGAAGAGCTAGGCAGTAGGTTCCACTCTTCATTCATGGCATTTAGTCTCTTCTGCAAAGACGAAAGCTCAGGGTCGGATGGGTCATAGATTTTACCTGCGAGCATTTTTTCTAATTCAGTCATATGGGTCGCCTCTTTTGATATAAAAATGGTACCGAAAACGAAGGAAAATAGAAAGTGCGATGCGCCTGAAAATGCGCTGGGAGCATTGGAGTTTGCAACAGAAGGAGATTCTAAAAGGATTATCAACAAAAATGTTGACAACAAAAATGTTGGTAATAACATTAAGGTATGTTTATCGGCAGAGAAGAAGAACTAAAAATCATTAAAGAAAAACTGGAATCCAGCCGCTTTGAGCTTGGCGTCATCTATGGGCAAAGGCGAATCGGGAAGACATCCATTATCCTGGAGGCCGTTAAAGGCTATCGCTACTTATACTTGCTGGCCAGGGACGATGGCTATGAGAACAACTTAAGGTATTTCTCTGATGAATATAAAAAGATCGTCTCCTTGCCCTTTACGCCGGTTTTCCGTTCATTCGACGAGCTCTTCGATTCTCTAATCGAGTATGCGAAGAGCGAGAAATTCATTTTCGTTATCGATGAATTGCCTTTTTTAGCAAAGGCCTATCCTGGAATCGTCTCCTACCTCCAAAAAGCATGCGACATGCTAAAAAGAGAGGAGAGGGATATAAAGATTATTCTCTCGGGATCCGACATGTCCTTTATGGAGGACCTGTTGGAGAATAAGGCCAAGCCGCTTTATCAAAGGAGCACCTTCAAGGTCCACGTAAGGCCAATGATTTTCTCTGACGCGGTCAAGATGCTGGAAGGCGTTAGCAACGTTGACATAGCGAAGTATCTATCCGTTTTTGGCAGCAGACCCTATTACCTCGACAAGATTGATAAAACAAAATCGTTTGAGCAGAACATCCAGGCTTTGTGTTTCGTCAACGGCTCAATATTGTTGGATGCCCCAAATATCACATTGCCGATTGGATATACGGCAAACTCAACATTCATCTCCATACTGATCGCACTGTCCAGCCACAAAAACAAAGCCAAAGAAATAGCGGAGAGCCTCAAAATCGAGCCCAACGCTTTGGCAACGTATCTTGGAAGAATGCTTGAGGGCGGTTCTATTGAAAAAAGGAACATCTTCAAGGGCAACCTCAAGACAACCTACTATGAAATCTCTGACCCCTTCATCCGCTTTTATTATCGAGCCATCTATCCCAATATTCAGGACATTGACCGGGGCATAGGACAGTCCGTACATGAAATGTGCAGGCCGATTATCGACGACGTCATCGACCATGGTTTTGAAAGCGTCGTCACATCGTATCTAGACGAATTGAATGTCAAGGGAAAACTGCCAAAAACCTTCCATCAATTTAATAGATACTCCGTGGATAACTCAAAACTTGGGAGATCGGTTGAAATTGATGTGTTAGGAGATTCTCTTGATGGACAAACATTGCTTGTTGCCGAGGCCAAATTCAGGAATAAGAATCTCTCGCTTGAAGTATTGAATCACCTCAAAGAAAGCGCCTCAATCTTCGCAGGCAACTACACAGAGGTTTATTACTACCTATTCTCCATGACCTCATTCAGCAACGATTTATTAAGTCTCAACAACAAAGTGAAATTGATTTCCCTTGCCGAAATGGTTGAACAAAAAGGCCGCTGAGCAACCAACGCACTTCAACGGCCAATTCTATCGCTTTAAAGCAGCTTGCAATCAACTGAACTATGAGCGTGAGCGTGGGAAAATTTTCATAACCAGCATATTGTAGGCGCTATACAAAACGCTGTTTGCATCCCCTACGTCTTCATTGTTGTAATTTCTTACCCAATGGTTGTCATAGCCGTCGCTGCCATGATGTACGGTCCAGCTTGGTTGTTCGTTCGACCACTTCGTCTTCAAATTACCGACGTCGCCATCATAAGGGGATCCGTTGATATATAAATGCATGTAGAACAGGAAGCCAGCTACGTCTCCGTCATCATTTCTTGCACCGTCTTTCCAGAACTTATAGATGTCAAATACGTGGAAAGAAATTTCAACCCATTTTTCGCTTTTGTTTGTAAATTCAACGTTGTAAGCAGTCACTGAACGCTCCTCGTGTTTCAAAACATCCTCGTCTTTCAAAACAAAAGAAGAAGGCGCAAGGTGGTCATCGGAAGATTCCGACAGTTGCAACTTGACCTTAAAATCTTTGTCCAAACCGTCTTGATCAGTGCCGTCTAGGTTGTCTCCTTTTGACTTGACTTGAACGGTGCGATTGACAGAAAAATTGAACATCCACACAGCGACCCAGTTGTCTTGGCCAAACGAGATATCGCCGTTGCCAGTTTTTGTTGGTTGGGTAGAGGGCAAGTCAATCATTGTTGGAGATCGCACATCACCGCTATCGTTGGCCCCAACTATGTTGCCGTCAATCTTCAAGTGAGGGTGGAAGGTAAAATTACCGTTTTTGCCCTCAATCCACGTTGATAAATTAAAATAAGCCTCGATTACTGTTTGGGTGCGATATTCGATTAAATAACAATCAATAACGTCAGTCGAGTTGAATAGCTTTAAGTGACCTGGCAACAGCCTGTCTGTCTTATAGGAGCCCGTAACCTCGGCCTTGAAAGAGAATATAACGTCTTTGTTTTCATTGACGGTAACATAATTCGCTAAAAAGGCCTCACTCATGCTGGACGGATGAGCCAATGTGCTTTCGGAATAACCCGATGCCCACGCCATTTCCTCACAACCATAACTAACGGTAAGTGAATTGAGAACAATATCGTCTCCTTCGGCCACTAAACGCCATCTGTTGCCGGATATTTCAAACTCAGATCCGCTTTCTGGGTAAGTCTTGAAATACGAATCAGTTTCGCCAAAATATGAGGTTTGAAAATATACTGCCCCTCCCGAGTATGACACTTGGGCCGACAACAAAGATTTGGACTCATCTATTTTTTCAATATAGCCGCCTTTCTTTAAAACAATATGGCCGTCGGCAGCCCGCTTTGCAGAACCATATCTAAGCGTGACGTTGCCAAAAGAGTGAGTGAACGTCGCGTATTCATCAGTTGCCTCGTTTGGAGCGTTCGTATTATCGAGCTCAATATAAGCTTTGGCAGTGGCGGATGCGCCGGTCGTAAAATCAGCAGAAGAATTTAAAGAGACGACAACCGATGCCATAGTTGCCATAGCCAATACGCCAATTAGCGAAATAACCAACGCGGATTTTTTGTTCATAATAGTTAGCCTCCTAAAGCTAAATAAAAACGTATATTTTTCCGTTCACTTATGCGCCCATTGTACGCGCGCACAGCAAAAGCGCTAGCAAACGTGCCAAAAATGACCAAGTTAGTATTTAAATGTGATTAAGTTTGGTCATTTATTGATCGAATAGTTCAGGGAGCGCTTCTTTATTAACAAACTCAATGGTCAAATTCTTGCCATCTTGCGACCCTTTGAGATCATTGACAACACAGTTGATCTGACCATCACCAGTGAAATGTCTAGAAGATACATGTGCAAGGGAAATGCCATCGTTATACGGACATTCCAAAGCGGTGTGCGACCAAATATGAAGTTTGGATGTGTTGACATAATAAATACCGATTCCGTAAGCGGTATGGTTTTGAACGGAGTTATTGATTTTGTAGGATGGGTAACCGAATACGGCTTCGCCAA
>CAMORJ010000038.1 GCA_946623775.1 uncultured Bacillota bacterium
CCGCGCCACGCATCCGAATTCTGGATGATTGAGCCCGAGATTGCCTTCGCCGATTTGGATGACGACATGGATTTGATGGAAGAGACCATCAAGTTCTGCATCAACTACGTCTTGGAGAAGTGCCCCGATGAAATGGAGTTCTTCGACAAGATGATCGCGCCCGGACTTAAGGACAAGCTCAACAAAGTCCTCAGCAATCCATTCCGCAGAATGGAATACACCGAAGGCATCGCCTTGCTTCAGGAAGCGGTCAAAAACGGCCACAAATTCGAGTACAACCACATCGAATGGGGCATGGATTTGCAATCCGAGCATGAGCGTTACCTCACCGAGGAAGTCGTCAAAGGACCGATGTTCCTCATCAACTATCCGAAGGAAATCAAAGCGTTCTATATGCGTGAGAACGATGATGGCAAGACCGTCGCAGCATGCGACTGCTTAGTCCCAGGAGAAGGCGAAATCATCGGCGGATCCCAGCGCGAAGAAAGATACGACATCCTGAAACGCAAAATGGATACCATCGGCAATACCCAAGGCCTTGAATGGTACCTCAACCTCCGCAAATACGGCGGATGCATCCACTCCGGCTTCGGCATTGGCTTCGACCGCTTGCTCATGTACCTCACCGGCATGACCAACATTCGTGACACTGAACCCTACCCGAGGACGTCGTCTCAGCTAAAATATTAATATGACAATCGACCAATTGACTCCAACTGCAACGCCTGCCGATGACGATAGCGAAATGTTCATCGACACCCGTCCTCTTCCTGAGCCGGAAGCGGCCAGAAAGAACCTCGCCCGCAAAAGGGTGTTCTATCTGCTTGTCGTTTTGTCTTTGATCGTCGTTGGATTGATCATTTGGGAAATCGTTGATATCATCGCCGGAGCGAGTTTATGACCTCGCGCCCCAACGTCCAGAATCAGCAAGCCGCCCATAAGGTGGCTCCTTCGATTTGGGCGGGGCGCGTTTTATTGATCATTGGGTCGCTTCTTTTCGTCGCTTCCGCGATTTACATGGGCTACAGATTCACAATGGCCATCATTGAGCAGAGCGTCAATTGGTCGGATCCATTGACTGCTTTGGTCACTGGGCTTCGCCCCGTCATCTGCGTATTCATGGTGGTGGCGGCGATAGCGGGGGTGAGCTTCGTTTTGGATAAAGGACCCCTTATCTCGGTTGCCGCTTTTGCGGCGTTCGTGTCCTTAATCGTTTTGGTCGCGGCTTTAATCGTCGATGTGCGCGATTTGATTGATGGGTGGGGCTGGCAGGATTTCTTGCTCGGCTTATTAGATGCCGAACTTGCCTGCGCGGTCTATTTCTTTGGATGGTTCTTCGCCAAGAATTGGTTGGATTGACTATGAAGCGCTTGATTCCCGTTTTGATTTTCCTATCTGCTTTGGCAGGACTTTCTTCTTGCGGAAAAAGCTCCAACAAGAGCCAATGCGGAGATGGCAATGGTGTGTGCCATATCGGCGACAAAAAAAGGAATGAGCTTCCTTCTTTCATTGGATTACTTGATTAGTCTTTGAATGTAACGATACAGAAACCGAAAGTGAGGTAGTACGGTCTCGCTCGGTTTCTTTTAGAATATCAATGGAGAGAACCCATGCGTTATATCACCGTTACCGAATTGAGACGAAAGCTCGGCTATTACATGTCTATGTCTCAATTCGAGGACATATGCGTAACGAAAAACGGGAAAGTCGTTACGATGCTTACCTCGCCGAGAGGAAAGTCGAAGAGAGACATTCGCTCTCTTAAAGGTTTTATCACGCTTGAAAACCCGAATATCGATTACGACGAAATATTAGGCGAAGCCATTATGGAACACGAGATGTCTCGTGGATGATGCTATTTGTTTTCGGGATTGGTAGGAGCTTCTGTCCCTTGGGTGGCGTTATAGCCTTCAAGGGATTTTTCAAATACGGTTCTCGAACGCCTGAGGATCATGATGTAGCGGGAGAAATAAGCTTGGCAGATAACCAAGTAGTAGATGCCCGCGACGATAAAGCAAATCGCTTCTAGATAGGAAGGCAGGTGCTCGAGGATGAATTCCGGGGTATGGGCGACGTTTGGCCAATGGGATAAAAGCCTGATGCCGAAGACGGTTACGAATAGCCCCTCTTCCTCCATGTCATATGCGAATAGCAGGTCCTTGCTTTCCTCAAAGGGATTGATTCCCCAATTCGATTTGGCGAGGCTGGTGATAATCCAAATGACCAATCCGACAAGCGCGATTAAGAATGGGATGAGGCTTTGCTTATAGAACAGGCGGTTGTTCTTGATGCGGCCGACGCGTTTGAATTCTTTCGGGTTCTCGACGACATGGGTCACCGTGACGTCGTGCATCATGGTATCAAGCGTCTTCATTTGGAATGTGATGGCCTTCCTGACCGCAAAGCCAATAAGCGCGACAAGAAGCAAAACGATAACCGCGAGGATGAGGAAAATGATAAGCGCGCGCTTATCGGTTTCGGACAATGAGATACTGGCAAAAGTCATCATTGCTCATCACCTCCATTATCCGGATTCTGCCCTAAAAGCGGAGCAGGTCCTTCGGGGTTTGCAGGGTTATTTTGGTTTGGATAGGGGTTTTGCTGAGGAATTCCGCTAGGATAAGGAGGCGGAACGGCACCTGGATTCTGCGGACCAAAAGCGCCAGGGGGATAGGCTCCTGGGGGATAGCCAGGCGGCATCTGATAATAGTTCTGCTGAACGTAAACCTGAGCCGGTGCAGGGGCGGGGGCCGGGGCAGGCTGCTGCTCTTCGGGATGATTTCTCTTTTGCAGAATCTCAGCCGCTTTGACATCTTCCTCTAGGGGTGGGAATAGGCTCTTTCCCTGGAAGAAATGGACGATCATCAAAACGAATTGATAGAAGAAATTGAACAAGCCGAAAACGCCGATGAGGGCATATATGACGAGCAGGATGGGGAACAATAACGCCCAGAGGATTCCCAATCCGAATTGCTTCAGCGCGTTCATGGCTCTATTTTAGGTTCCTTCGGGGCACGTCTCAATAAAATAAGATTGATTCCCTGCGATAATCCTGCCATCAAAGGCAGGAAAGACAATAAAGCGACCCCTCCATGCAGGGCTGCTTGACGGTATAGGCCAGCGAAGAGCAAGAATCCTGCGATCAGCAAAACGCCGAGGATAATGAAGACATAATTCTTCCTCTCCCTGACGAGTTCGATGACGGACATGATTCCCCAATACATCGATAGGCCTGTGCTGACCAAAGCGACCGGCGCGAAGAAAAACGCCATGACAATCGCGACCCCAGCGAAGAAAACCGTCGCGGCAGGAGCGAGCCAAGGCAACTTCTTGGATTCCTCGATGCCAAAGCGATCGATCTGCAGATGTATAAATAAGTGCGTCAAAGAGATCTCCGCCAAAGAGAAGCCATACGCGAACAATGGGAATCCGATATCCGCACCTTCTTTTTCGCCCAATCCAATCAAACTGAGGAGGGCGTGCTGCATATCGATGCCTAGAATCGCGTTGATAATGGCCAAAGACGCATAGAAAAATCCAAGTTGCAATAAAGAGCACAAAAACAAAACCAGCGAGGACGTGTATCTGCTTTTGATAAGAATTCCATATAGATAGCCGATGAACAAACCCGGGATGGCATAGAAGATTGCAGAGGCGATATCCCAGGTGGAGGCGGCAATGCAAATCGCTCCGCTTGCGATGAGGTAGACGGGGCAATAACGAAGCTTGCAATAATAGGCTACAAAAGCGCTCGTAAGCGGGATGACGAACATTAAGAACAATGAACTAAGCGGCAAGAAAGAAGCGATGAGGGAAATCACCGCGTTGATTCCCGTGGCAAAAGCGAGAAAAGCGATGTTCTGGCCAGGCGTTTCGCGGGCGGAGAAAAGCTTCATGGCAATATTCTAAACAAGGTCAAGGCGAATTCCCATCGAATGTCGTCTATTTCAAGAAAGTTGTACATTGGCGAAAATTTGTCTCGTTCCTTATTTATAAGGAAGTGTGGCGATTGTAAAATATCCTCATGAATATCGATTATGCATCTCTATTGAACCCCGAACAGCTTCGTGCCGTCACGACGACTTCGCAGCATGTTCGCATCATCGCCGGCGCCGGCTCGGGCAAGACCCGCGTTTTAACCTACCGCATCGCTTATTTAATCTCCGAACTCCATGTGGATCCCTACCGTATTTTGGCGGTCACCTTCACCAATAAGGCGGCCAACGAGATGAAGGAAAGGGTCGGAAAACTTGTTTCCTCTGAAGCAAAAATGTTCCTTCAGGTCTCGACCTTCCACTCTTTCTGCGCAAGGTTCTTGAGGCAGGAAGCCCACCTATTGGAATATCCGCCCTCTTTCACCATTTTGGATGAAGAAGATAAGAACAAACTCCTCAAGGACATCGCCGAGAAAAAGGGCTACAAGAAAAGCGATGATATCATGAAGCAAGCCCTGCATTACATCGACAGGAAAAAGATGCTTGGGCTATACCCCGAGGATATCGAATTGAATGTTCTTTCTTTCGCGAACGAGAAAGAGTGCTTTGAGATTTATCAGGAATACGAAATCGCGAAAGAAAGAATGCTCGCCCTGGATTTCGACGACTTGCTTCTGAAGACCCTCGTCATCCTCCGCAACTTCGACTCGGTGCGCGAGAAATGGGCGAGCAGATTCCAGCATATCCTCGTGGATGAGTTCCAAGATACGAACGACGTGCAGCGTGATTTGATGATGCTGCTTTGCTCCCCCGAAACCAATATCACCGTCGTCGGCGACCCCGACCAAACCATCTATACATGGCGTGGCGCGAACCAGGGAATCATCTTGAACTTCCCCGACATCTTCCCCGATTGCGAAGACATCATCTTGAACCGCAACTACAGGTCGACGAAGAACATATTGGACGCCGCGAACAAACTGATCGCGTTCAACAAAGACCGCGTCAAGAAAGACCTATTCACCGAAGCCGATGTCGGAGACAAAGTCATCTGCAAGCGTTTCGACGACGCCGCATTCGAAGCGAAATGGGTGGTGGAGCAAATCGTGAAGCTCGCGACCGAGAATTGGCCGCCCGAGTATCAGAATATCGCCATCTTATATAGGTCTTCCTATATGACGAGGACCATCGAAACCGAACTCGCCGCGAACGCGATCCCTTATCGCATTTTCGGCGGATTAAGGTTCTATCAACGCCGAGAAGTGAAGGACGTCCTCGCTTATTTCCGCCTTTTGCTCAACCCGCTTGACGATATTGCCTTTGACCGAATCGTCAACGTCCCTAAGCGCTCCATCGGAGACGTCACCCTCGGCAGAATCCATGACGAAGCCGAAGCGGCGGGGGTGTCTTGCTATCAATACATCCAGCAAATCGATCAGCATCCCGACACCGATATATCCAGCAAAGCCATCAATGCCATTTTGTTCATGATCCAAAAGATGGAAGCCACGAAGGCAAAGCTCGATGAGAATTTGGAGACCTATTCTTCCGTTCTCAAAGACTTCATCACGGACATCGGCTATTACCAGTATTTGGCGGAAGAGCAGGACATCGATGAGGATAGGGCGGCCAACGTCAATTCGTTATTCGATGACATCAGCGCCTATATATCCAATAATCCCGAATCGACGTTTGCCGAATATCTGCAGAATATCTCCATTCTCTCTAGCCAAGACGACATGAATGGCGGGAACTATGTCTCGATGATGACGATTCACGTCGCGAAGGGATTGGAATTCGATAATGTCTTCATCATTTCGATGAACGACGGCGCATTCCCGTCTAATAAGACCGTTGCCGAGTCGGGCCGAAAAGGCATGGAAGAAGAAAGGCGTCTTGCCTATGTCGCGATGACCCGCGCCAGGAAAAAGCTATTCCTCACCTGCAATTCCGGATTCAGTTACGTTCAGGGAAGCCATCAGATCCCCAGCCCGTTCTTAAAGGAGGCCGGCTTTGATTTGCCGCGCGCTTCCTTCTCTTCCCCCTCCTTTGTAGGAGGGCAGTATCCCTATGGCGGAGGAGGAAAATCCTCTTGGAGGACTGTCGGCTTTGCCCAGCCAAAGCGCGATTTCTTTGGAGACGGAGACGCCATTTCCCCGTTTGAGGACGCTCCAGCGCCCGAACAGCCAAAGCCCAAGAAACCAGATAGCAATGGCATCACCGATTGGAAAATCGGCGACAGGGTCAAACATGAGAAATTCGGTGAAGGGACGGTCGTGCAAGTCATCTCCAGTTCCATCATCACCGTCGATTTTGATACGCAAGGCAAAAAGAGCTTGCTCTCTACTCACCCATTGCTGAGTAGGCTGTATTCAAAAGGAGGCAAAGCCTGATTATGGAAAAGGAAGAAGCCAGGAAGCGCATCGCCGAATTAACCGAGATGCTGGACAGGTGGAATTACGAATACTATGTCCTGAACGAATCGTCGGTATCCGATGCGGAATTCGACCGTTACATGAATGAGCTGATGCTTCTGGAAATGGAGCATCCAGACCTCAAACTCAAGAATTCGCCCACCCAAAGAGTCGGCGGACAGGTCGCAAGCGAATTCAGGAAAGTCCCTCATAAGAGGATGATGCTTTCCCTCGCCAACGCCTTCAATGAAGACGATATGCGCGACTTCGATAGGAAATTGCGCGAAACCCTTGGAAAAGACGTGATCGATTACATGGGCGAGGTGAAAATCGACGGCCTTGGCATGTCGCTCATCTATGATGGAGGCGAACTCCAGTATTGCTTGACCAGGGGCGACGGCAACGTCGGAGAAGACGTCACGCAAAACGTCATCACCATCCGTTCCATTCCGACCCATGTCGCCGAGAAGCGTCCGTTTGAGGTTCGCGGCGAGGTCTTCATGCCTCATGCGAGTTTAGAGAAATTGAATCGTGAAAGGGCGATTCGCGGCGAGCCTTTATTGGCCAACGCAAGGAACGCGGCGGCTGGTTCAATCCGCCAGCTTGACTCCCGCATCGCATCCTCTCGCGGACTAGACGCTTTTTGGTATTACTTGGTGAATGCATCTGAAATTAATCAACACGTGCATTCGGATTCGCTGGATTATCTTGATAGCCTTGGCTTCAAAACCAACCATGAAAGGAGGCGCCTCCACGGCATTGAAGAGGTGCTTGCCTATATCCGCGAATACACCGAAAAGAGACCGACCTTAGGATATGACATCGACGGTTTGGTCTTCAAAGTGGATAACATCGATGACTATGACGTGATCGGCTATACAGCCAAAACGCCGAAATGGGCGATTGCCTATAAATTCCCTCCGATGGAAGTCTCGACCAAATTGCTCGACATCTTCCTAACGGTCGGAAGAACCGGAAGGATCACTCCCAATGCCGTCCTTGAGCCGGTGCGCGTTCAAGGCTCTTTGGTGCAGCGCGCCACGCTGAATAACGAAGACTTCATCAAAGAGAAGGGCCTGATGATCGGTGACACCGTCATCTTGAGGAAAGCCGCCGACGTCATCCCCGAAGTCGTTCGCCCGCTGCCTGAAAAGCGCAATGGCAGCGAACGTCCGTTCATCATGTCTGACGTTTGCCCAGAATGCGGACAGCCATTAACGAAAGTCCAGGGTCTCCATTACTGCTTGAATGAAGAATGCCCCTCCAGAAAGATCGAGGCCATTATCCATTTCGCATCTCGCGATGCGATGGATATCGACGGCATGGGGCAAAGGGTCGTCGAAGAATTCTTCGGAGAAGGATTCATGACGGACATCCCGGAAGTTTATACCCTCTATAACCGCGCTTCGGAAATCAAAGCGCTTGATGGCTGGAGCGATAAATCCATCGACTCCCTTCTGAATGCAATTGAGATCTCAAAAGGCCGCTCTTTGGAAAAGCTGCTCTTTGGTTTGGGAATCAAGGAAATCGGAAGCAAGACCGCGAAGGTTTTGGCCCGCAGGTTCAAAACGCTCGATGCATTCTTCCCGCTTACCGAAGAAGATTATCTGAAGGTCGATGACATCGGGCCGGTTGCCGCCCATTCCTTGTTCACGTATTTCCATGACGAAGGCAATCTGCAAATGATTGAGACGCTTCGCTTCATGGGCGTGAATTTCGATTATTTGGGCGCGGACGCAACGGACACCAGCAGCTATTTCTTTGGCAAGACCGTTGTTTTGACGGGCGCCTTGCAAAGATATTCTCGCACTGAGATGACGAACCTCCTCGAATCCATCGGCGCGAAAGTCGCTGGATCGGTCTCCAAAAAGACCGACATCGTCATTGCCGGAAGCGATGCAGGAAGCAAATTGACGAAAGCCCAGGCATTGGGAATCGAAGTTATAGACGAAGAGACCGCACTTAGCTACCTAGAGAAAAACATCGCATAGGCGTGTATACTATGTGAGAACTAGTGGAAGGTACTAGGTGTTATGAAGGGAATTTCCTTAGACGTACTTAAGGATGCTGCAAATCGCCTGATGTTCGATATGTCCGAACAGGAATATCAAACGCTTTTGGTTGAATTCAAAAGCCTGGTCCAACAGATGGAAAGCCTAGCGAAGATCGAGGGGCTTGAGAACGTAGAGCCCATGACTTTTCCTTTTGAGTGTTCCACAGATTATCTTAGAGAAGATGTAGCGGAAGAGCCGCTTCCCCGCGATGAAGCGCTTGGAAATGCCGGAAGCATATCCGATGGGCAGATCAAATTGCCAAAGGTCGTTTTGTAATGGATTACTTGGATATGGGCATCGCGGAAATCCATTCCGCGCTTGTTAAAAAAGAAGTTACCCCTTTGGAGTTGGCACGCCTTGCGTTGCAAAAAGCAAAGGAAAATAAAGAGAACGCCTTTGAATATATCTGCGAAGCTGAGGCTCTGGAATTTGCAGCCACTTTGGTAGAGCCCGAGGAAAACAACCTGCTTTGGGGCATCCCCTATGCATGCAAAGACAATTTCTCTACCAAGGGAATTCCCACAACTGCATCGAGCAATATATTGGAGGGATACGTTCCTCTATTTGACGCCACCGTTGTTAAAAAACTAGCTGAAAAGAAAGCGGTTCTCATCGGAAAAACCACTCTAGACGAACTTGCGATGGGCGGAACCGGCACAACGGGGCATAAAGGCACCACCTTCAATCCGTATGATCCCGACCACAAACATCTAATAGGCGGATCAAGCTGTGGATCTGCGGTTGCGGTTGCTGCTGGAATTGTCCCTTTTGCGATTGGCTCTGATACGGGCGACTCCGTTAGAAAACCCGCCTCCTATGGCGGCTTAGTTGGAATGAAAGCAACTTGGGGCCGGATCTCCCGATACGGTCTGTTTTGTTTCGCCCCTTCACTGGACCATGTCGCATATTTCACCCGAAGCGTTGAAGATTCGGCAACGCTTCTAAATGCTTTGGCTGGACGCGATGAAATGGATTCCACTTCTTCGTTCCAGCCGATGGATAACTATGCCTCTGGTTTGGGTAATGAACTCAAAGGAAAGCGCATAGCGATTATTAATGGCATCCTTGATACTATAAGAAACAAGAAACTAATTTCGGCCTTCCAAAAATCTGTTGATCAACTAATTTTAGCGGGGGCGTGTATCGATTATGTGGATTTTCCAACCGAATTGCTGCATGCGATTTATCCCACCTATATTGTGATTTCGTGTGCTGAGGCCACCAGCAGCAACGCCAACCTCGATGGTATTAAATTCGGCCCATACCGCGGCGGAGCCACCTATCAAGAGGTTATGTCTAACGCCCGAACCAAAGGGTTCTCGGAACTGATTAAAAGAAGATTTGTCATCGGTTCGTTCGCCCTAATGAGCGAGAACCGCGAGGAGCTTTTCGAGCGTGCGCAGAAAGCGCGTGCCCGAATCGTTCAGGTGACGAACCAAATACTCGCCGATCACGATGCAATCTATCTGCCCGCTTCTCCGTCAACTGCCCCTGTCGTCGGTGGTTCCAGCGATAAGCTTTCTGACGAACGCCTCATTGCCGACAACTATTTGCAAATCGGAAATTTCGCGGGTCTTCCTTCTATTACGTTGCCGCTTACGATGCTGGATGGATATCCCATCGGCGTCAACTTGACCGGGAAAGCCTTCGATGAGAAAAACTTATTCGGCATCGCCAAAAGCGTAGAACGCATTACCGGCCTCGAAGGGCTTGATGTCAACGTCAGAAAAGAGGCCTTGCTATGAATTTCGAGGCCATTATCGGGTTGGAAATCCATGTTCAGATGAAGACGAAGTCCAAGATGTTTTCCGCTTCGCCAAATTCCTTTTCCCGCATGCCCAACACCGAAGTGACCGGATTTGATATGTCTTTCCCCGGAACCATGCCTCGTCCCAACAAACAGGCCATTATCAACGCGATCCGCATCGCGAATGCGTTGCACATGACGATTGATCCGTTGGTGAGGTTTGACCGCAAAAACTATTTTTACCCCGACCTTCCTAAAGGATTCCAAATCACGCAGGAGTTCCATCCAATCGGCAGGAACGGCTATTTGGACATTTTGGATAAAGATGGAGCGACAAAGCGAATCCACATCGAACGGATTCATCTTGAAGAAGATACCTGCAAGCAGATCCATTTCTCCGACTATACCCTTTTGGACTACAACCGCGCAGGCATCCCCTTGGTTGAAATCGTGTCGCAGCCTGAGATTCATTCGGGAACGGAAGCGATGCATTACGTGGAAGCGATTAGGAATATTGCCGTCTATTCGCTTACCAGCGACGGCAAAATGGAAGAAGGCTCATTGCGGGTTGACGTGAATGTCTCTTTAAGACCGTATGGGTCAACTATATTCGGCACTAAAGTCGAAATCAAAAACATCAATTCGCTGAAGCACATCGAGCAAGCCATCGATTATGAAATCCAAAGGCAAAGAGCGTGTTTGCTGTCTGGCGGACGAGTCGCTCAGGACACGAGGAGATTCGACGAATCTAGCGGAAGAACGGTTTCGATGCGCGTCAAAATACCGGCGGTTGATTATAAATGCTTCCCCGAACCAAATATTGTGCCGATCCGTTTGTCGAAGGAGTTTATCCAAGAAGCGATCGACAGCTGCCCCGAACTATACGAGGCAAAGAAGACCCGATACATTGAGGCGGGTTTGCCTTCGATAGACGCAGATATCATTTTGAGCAATTTGGATATGTCGCTGTACTTCGATGAAGCCTTAAAGAAATGCAAAAGCGCCAAAACGTTGGGCAATTTCATGATCGTTGAAGTCAATGCATACTTAAATAGGAAGGGCATAGGCATAAAGGATTATCCATTAGACCCAATAGCCCTGGCGGAAATCGCCAATTATCAGGAAGAGGGCTATACTCATAAACAGTGCGTTGAAATCCTCTCCTATTGCCTCGAAAACGCATGCACGCCCCCTGCGGATGCCAAAAGAGCGTTGCACATCGAGATGCATGATTCTGATGAAAACGCGGTATTAGAACTGGTGACGCAAGTATTAAATGACAACCCGCAATCCGTCGCCGACTTCAAATCCGGAAAGGACCGAGCAATCGGGTTCCTGATAGGACAGGTGATGAAGAAGGCAAAAGGCAAATTCAATCCAGCAGTGGTCGCAAAAATCATGAATACAGAGATTCAAAAGAGGTGAAACCTATGGGAAAAGAAATCGAAGAGTTGCAAAAGACGCTTGAGGAAATTGTTTCTTTTGATTTGCCTAAGTACAAAGAGCTTCCGACCGTAGAACTTTATATGGAGCAGGTTCTGAAGTACATCAACGGCGTACTGTCTTCAGTCAGCAGGGAAGGGGAAAAGCAGCTGACGTCATTTATGGTCAACAACTATGTTAAAGCCAAAATGATTGATGAACCCGTGAAGAAAAAATACTCACAGGAGCAAATCGGCTATCTCATTGCTATTTGCATGATGAAACCAACCGTTTCTATGGCGGATCTTGCTTTGCTTTTGGAATTGACCCAGGGCGTTTCCTCAGAGAAAAAGCGGCTATACGAGTTCTGGTCCATGATGGAACGAAACATTCTGTCGTTGAATGCAGAAAAGATTGAAAAGAAAATCGACGAAATCGTCGGCCGATACAATAGGGAGCAAACCGAAAAGCCAGAAGAAGCGGAAGAAAACCTGACCATGGGCTTAGGATTCTTCGCTCTTCGTCTTGCCATACAGGCGCAGGCGAATAAACTATTATCGGATCACATCTTGGATGCGGTTAGAAAGCGCTTGCATCCAGATGATTACAATCTAGAGGCGAGCGCCTTGCTAGACCCGACCACCAGGGCTGAAGAAGCTATTGGTGATCGCCAAGCAGCTGTTCTTGGCGCGGTGAAAGGGAAGCGCAAAAAACTTGCTCAGGCCGCGGCGAAAAAGGCGGCAGCCCAACAAGTCAAAAAACCTGTAGAAACAAAGAAAAAACCTGCAAAACAGCCAGCAAAGAAGACAAATAAGCCAGCAAACAAGAAACCGGAGGTAAAGAAATGAGAGTTTTAGTTACTGGAGGAACCGGGTTCATCGGTTCCGAAACCGTCATCAAATTGATTGAGAATCATCATGAGGTCGTCATCGTCGATAGCCTCGCGAATTCCAAATTGGCGGTCCTTGATCGCATTCAGGAAATCACAGGGGTCAAACCGGTCTTCTATCAAGTCGATTGCTGTGATTACGATGCTTTCCGCAAAGTATTCGAGGCCGAGAAATTTGAAGCCGTCATTCATTTCGCTGGCTTGAAAGCAGTTGGGGAATCGGTTGAAAAGCCAATCGAATACTATGCAAATAACCTTGGATCAACTTCTAACTTGCTTTTGTTAATGAAAGAGTTCGGCGTAAAGAATATCGTCTTCTCTTCGTCGGCCACCGTTTATGGTGTTCCAGACCATGTTCCTTTGATGGAGTCTGACCCCGTCTCTTCCGCTACGAATCCGTATGGCGAGACAAAAGTCATGATTGAGCGAATCTTAGAAGATGCGTGCAAGGCTGATCATTCTTTGAACGCTGCCTTACTTCGCTACTTCAACCCAATCGGTGCCCACCCCTCTGGACTTCTTGGCGAAGATCCCAATGGCATCCCCAACAATTTGATGCCATACATTACCCAGGTCGCTATTGGTAAAAGAGATCATCTCCGCGTTTGGGGCAACAACTATCCTACCGTCGACGGCACCGGCGTCCGCGACTACATCCACGTTGTGGATTTGGCCGAAGGACATGTTGCAACGCTCAACAAGCTAGTGCAAAACCCTGGCTTAGTCGTATATAACCTCGGAACAGGCAAGGGAACCTCTGTTTTGGAAATGATCGACGCTTTTGAAAAAGCAACAGGCGTCAAAATCCCTTATACAATTGAGGCTCCTAGGGCAGGAGACGTCGCCGAAAACTATGCGAACTGCGACAAGGCCTTCCGCGAACTGGGTTGGAAAGCCAAGTACAACATTATTGACGCGTGCCGCGATGCGTATAACTTCCAAAAGAAGAA
>CAMORJ010000039.1 GCA_946623775.1 uncultured Bacillota bacterium
GCCTGTTTTTATATTTCGAAAAGCCAGCAACAACGCATATATTAAAGAACGCCAAAGTATTAAAATGGTCCATAAGAGATAGCCATCGCGCTGCCGCGCCTTGGGAGAAGGAGTAAGGAGGAACCAATCATGAAACAAAAGCCAATCATATTCGGGCTTATCGGCGGAATCGCCTTGATGCTGCCTTTATGCATGAACTCTTCCGTGGCGCCTAGACAGGTCGTCGCATCAGGATCTTCGCCGCGCTCCGCTTCCTTATCCAGCAAGATGACCATATCCCTTGCCGACAACAGCGAATCCGAGATCCGCAGCTACTATCAATCTTTGAATTCTTTAAGCGCATCCGAAAGGACGGGCGATAACTTATTAAAGAACCTGAAGCCCATCCTTCAGGACTTTGATTATTATTCTTACGATGCAGTTTGGAAAATCTATGAGATCACCGATAGGGAATGGGCGCTTTCCCCGGCTTCCGAAACCCAATATGGAACCTATGATTCGGCTAAGAACCAAATTGCGAATTATGAATTCGGAAGCACCTCAAACGGCAAAAATAACCCATACGTGCATACGTTATACAGGAATCGCGACGAGAACAACGTCACCATCGAATCCGGCCGCATCCAGGAGTGGGGCGACCATACGCAAAACGGAGGCACCAATAGGGAGCATGTTTGGTGCCAGTCCCGCGGATTCAAAGCCGATTCGGGAGCAAATGGCCCTGCGGGAACCGATATCCATCATTTGATTTCAGGCGACGGATATGTAAACGGCAAACCCCATAACAACAATCCCTACGGATATGTCGATAAGAGCAAAATCGAAATCGATTCCAAAGACAAATATGCCTACTGCGCAGGCAATTATTCCGGCGCTCCTCTCCATCCCCATTCCCAAGATGAATCCAACATCGTCTTTGAGCCTCAGGATAGCGATAAAGGCGACATCGCGCGTGCGTGCTTCTATATGGTCGCCTGCTATAACAATTTGGCAGGGGACAATAACATCACCCAGTTCAATCCGAACCTGACCCTCGTCAATTACGCGACCTCAAATGGCGAGCGCGAGATGTCTTCCAATGGCCACGCCGTCGGCATGGGCATATTGTCCGACCTATTGGAGTGGCATAAGCTCGACCCCGTCGATGAATATGAGATTCATAGAAACAACCTTATATACAATAACTTCCAGCATAACCGCAACCCATTCATCGACTTCCCGGAGTGGGTAGACCTCATTTGGGGCGATAGCAAAGGAAATAAATCCGCATCCCCATCAAGCGATGTCATCTACGAAGGGAAGGGGACGGCTCCCGCAAAACCAAGCGATTCGGGCAAATCCTCTGACGATACGATATTCGGCATGCCAAAGCAGCAAGCCCTGATTATCGGAGGAGTCGCCCTTGGGGTGGCGGTCCTAATCGTTATCATCGTCTTGATCGTCTCGCCGAAGATACGCAAAAAGGCCGGCAAAGCTGTCAAGAAGACCGTGAAAAAGCAAGCCAAGAAAACCGTCAAATCCAGCACGGCAAAGAAACGGAAATAAAACCCTCAATTCAAAATTTGCAAAAACAAGCATGATAACCTATTGCAAATAGTTATTTGCAGTGTTTCAATATGCCTGAGGTCATTGAGGTGTACTATTTTGATTTCAGCAATTATCCATTAAGCTACCGATTCTACGGAGGCTCGGAAAGAAAAACCGGGATTCTTTTTAATGGCGCGCCTTATATGCTGAAATTTCGAAAAAAGACACCTTTTGGAATCCGATTCAATACGATCTCCGAATATCTTGGGTCGCATATTTACCAATATGTCGGAATTGTTTGCCAGGACACTTATCTAGGAAGTTATCGCGGCGAAGAAGTTGTGGCTTGCGCGGACTTTTTGCCCGAAGGCAGTGTTTTTGTTCCCTTTAACGGCGTAGGCGAATCGACCCTAGACGAAGATATTGAGCATTTTCAGTATAGCTATGATGACATTTTGCTCATGTTGAAAAGCAATCGAAAACTCACCTCGGTTGATGAGACCATCGATGTCTTCTTCCAAATGTATATCGTTGATGCGTTGATTGGCAATTTCGATAGGCATGGCGCGAACTGGGGATTTTTGAAAAGCAACGGTGTCTATAGAATGGCGCCTGTCTTTGACAATGGATCGTGTTTGTTCCCCAATTTAATTAATGATGATGACATCGTTGCGATTCTTGCTGACCAAAGCGAAATAGACGAAAGGGTATTTGCTTTTCCGACTTCGCAGATCAAATTGAACGGGAAGAAAAGCTCTTATTACGAAGTGATCAACTCGCTTGAGTATCCGAAAATGAATCACGCTTTGCGGATTGTGGTTCCGAGAATCGACTTGTCGAAGATTTACGCTTTGATTGAAGAGATACCTTCTATCAGTGAGACGAGAAAAGTGTTTTACAAAACAATCCTTGAAGCGCGTTATTCCAAAATCCTGCGCCCTGCATATGAAAAACTGGAGGCAAAGAGATGAAACAATATGTATCCGAAGGAACAATCTGCGTTATCGGAGCGGTGGCCGTTCCTTATGCCGTGTGTGACATCAAGTATACCCTATGGGAAGATGATTCTTTTGAATACGAATTCACACCGAATTATTCGGTAATCTCTTTGCTCGATTCCCGTCATTTCCAGGGAATCCCCGGCTTGGATTTGGATAGTCGAAAAGAGCGTTTCGTTAGAAAAAACGTCACCCCTGCATTCATTTCCGAGAGAGTTCCTCAGAAAAACAGGGAGGACTATCTTGAACTCTTATCTGAAGCGGGGCTCGATTTCATGGACCCCATCCGATACCTCATCAATACCAAACTCCGTTATTTCGGGGATGGCTTTTTCATGACGCCGAAAGTCGAGAAATGCATTTTATGTATCGGCGAAAAAGCGGTGAGAAAGAACAATTCCGCCCTTATGAAAGATGCTTTAGCGTCCCTTTGCTTGGGTTTTGAAGTCAAGTTCGGCGACATCACAATCGATGATTCCACCCGTAAGCTGGCTTATGAAATGCTTTTGACGCTGTATTCTCGCTCCGCGGAATTCAAAAACCAAAATAGAATCCAAGGAATCGAGCTCGCTAAAAGAAATGGGACCTATAAGGGGAGGAAGAGGATTCCGTTTGATGAGACGAAATTCAGAACCCTTGTTCAACAAGTCGATGGAGGAAAGATTTCGGCGAGGGAGGCCGCGCTTCAGCTTAACATCGGCATCGATAAGTTCTACCGCGAGAAAAGATTGCTGCAGCGTCAGTAGTTTCTGACCTCGATTGTTCATAAAGAAAAGCGCAACCGAATGGATGATTGCGCTTAGTTCGATGGCTTTTAATGGCTTTGAGTGTCGATTATTGCTCGTCACCCTTCTTTTTCATGAAAGGAAGCGGTGCCCAAGCGAACACAAGCAACACGGCAAGCCCCAGGCCGCCGACGACATCGACGGCGATGAGGGTTGGCCTCCACCAGTTCAAGCCTTTGGAGACGGTTGCCTCGCCGATGACGACTTGGATTTCGTCATTGGAGGTGTCGTAATCCAAATAGGTGATGTAGGTGTCGCAGAAGGAGTAGATGATGTTCTTCGCCGCGATCTTGGCGACGTAGACGTTGGTCGCATCCGACATCGAAAGCGGGGTCGCGGCATTGTTGCCGTTGAGCCAGATGTCGTTGCCGCCGCGCAAGCCTCTTTCGAGGTTCATATCATCCCAGCTGTTGAGGTAGTAGTCGGTGATGATCTTGCCGCGGAATCCCCATTCGTTGCGGAGGATCTCGACGTTTTGGGCATAGCAGGCGCCGGCCCAGACAGGCCCGATGTTGTTGAATGCGGACATCATGCCAGGGGCTTTGCCTTCTTTGGTGACGATCTCAAACGGACGGAGATAGATCTCGCGGTACGCCTGCTCGCTGGTCCAGGTGTTGACGTTCCTGGGGTTTTGGCCTTCTTCCGACATGGAGAAGTGCTTGGTGTAGGTGATTAAGCCATGGTTTTTGGCGCCTAAGACGACATTCGCGCCCATCTTGCCGGAGAGGAGAGGATCTTCGGAGAAGTACTCGTAGTTCCTGCCGTTATAGGGGGTGCGGTGGATGTTGACGCCAGGGGCGTACCAGCCAAGGACGCCGGTGGAGAGGCCTTCGTTCGCGACGGAGGTGCCCATTGCGTAGGCTAGCTCTTTGTTCCAGGTCTGGCCAAGGAGAACTTCGGCGGGGAAGGCGGTCCACTGCGAGGTGTCTTTGAGTTTTTGGGAGGATTGGTTGAATCCGGCAGGGCCGTCGAATTCATAGAATCCGCGCATGCCGATGGATTCGATCCACCATTTCTCGGGGTCGTTGTCAAAGGCATAGGTGCCGAATCCGCCTTTTTCGACGAGGTTCTTAAGCTCGGCGGTGCTCATCTGGTCGACGAGGTCTTCTAGATCGTAGCCGTCGTAATCCTCGGCGATCGCGCGGATAAGGTCTTCGTTATAGACGATTTTGCTGCCGTCCTTGCTGGAGAGGCGGAGGTCACCGCCGGAAGAGGTGGTGGGCATCTGCGTCTGGTTATAGGCCGGGTTGGAGTAATTGTGGCCAGTGCTGATGATGGAAGCGTTAGGTCCGGTCGGGGCATTGGGCCAAGTGGCCTTGAAGTCGGTGCGGGAGAGGTACTTCGGCGCGGTGGAGAAGACGGTCGATCCATCTAGAGGAACGCCGGCATAAGCGCTCGAACCAGTGAAACGGTTGGCGATCGGATTGCCGGTGACGGGGTCTTTCTCGAAGCGGAGTCCGCTTGAACCGACGGTGTAGGTCAGATCGTCGATGTTGCCGAAAGGAGTGTGGACGTCCTTGCGGAAGGAGACTTTGTAGCTGCCGGGGTCAAGCTCATAACCGGCGAAGTTATTGTTGTTCTTGTCGTAGCAGTCATAGGAAGCGAAATCGTAAGCGGAGAATTCGCAGACGATGCCGGTCTGGGTTTGGCCTGGCTTCAACTCAGCCGATTTGGCGAAATCCAATAGCTGGATCGCGGATTTCTCGATGCCGCCTTTGATATATGGGGCAGAGCCGTAGACCTGCATGACGTCCTTGCCGGCGACTTTGCCGGTGTTGGTGCAGCTGAAGGTCATTTTGACTTTGCTGTCCAAAGCAAAGGCGGAGTTATTGGGAAGGCTCACATTGGTGAGCTCCCACTTGAAGGTGGTGTAGCTTAAGCCATAGCCGAACGGGAACTGGACGACGCCGTCATAGCCATCGCCATATTCGTTATGGACATCGTCGAAGACGCCTTCTGCATCGGCGGTTTCGTAGTAGCGGTATCCGACATAGACGCCATCGAAGTAGCCAACCGACCCATTGACGGGGGCGTAATTGACGTGGCTGGGAGCGATGGTGGAGTCATAGGGGAAGGTATCGGCGGTATGTCCGCTTGGATTGACTTCGCCCGAGAGGATCTTCGGAATCGCCCTGGCGCCGGATTGGCCGGTCAACGAGACGTTAAGCGCCGCGCCGATCCAATCGTCGCGGAGGAAGCCGAGCTCCATCGTGTTGGAGGAGTTGATGATGACGCAGGTCTGATCGAAGTTATCAGTGACGATGCGGAGCATGTCCTCCTCTTGCTTTGAAAGCTCTAGCAAATTGCGGTCAGGGTCAAGCCCTGCGCCTTTGGTGGTCTGGCGGTCGGGGATTTCGCCGACGTTCTCGCCGGAGTTGCGGGAGATGACGACGATGGCCTGATTGGAGAAATCCAAGGCCCTATCGATGACGTCGTCGGTGTAGACACTTGCGTCAGGCTGCCTTAACTGCGACATGGTCGAGGTGGAGCCGACGCTGTATTGGTAATCGGTATTGTCGTAGTCGGTATAGATTTTGGTGAGTTCTTCGTTGGTCTCCCAACCCGCGTCGTGAAGAGCGGTGAGGAGGGTGACGGCTTTTTCCTCTCTGATGGATGAAGAGCCGGACCCGATTCCGCGGAGGAAGAAGCCCTTATCGGTGGAGTTCCAGCCGAAGACGTTGACCTTTTTGGACTTGAACGGCAAGGTGTCATATTCGTTTTTGAGCATGACGATGCCTTCTTCGCCGATCTTCTGGCAAAGCTCATCCGACTTTGCGGCGACTTCTTGGAAGCCTTCGCCGAAGTCGAAGTTGTCGTTGGTCAGGGCTCTATCGATGATGCCGCTTAATGCCGGGCTGAACAAAGTCGCGCTGCCGCCGATCAAAACCGCGGCACCGACGCCTGCGGCGATCGTTGCGATGATTTTTCCTTTCTTTCCAAACATAATTTTCCTTTCTGATGGATGGAGCAGATGGATTATCTGCGGGGTTGTGCGTTCATTTTAACATACATGTGGCCCGGGATGGTTACCGGGCCACATGCGTTTAAACGGCTGAGATTACTTGGCTTCGTGGAAGGTGACTAAGACTAAGTTGTTGCGCCACGTTTCGCTTGAATTGGTATAGCCGGAAGCGATGTGAAGCGTGTAGGCTCCATTGCCGACTTCGATGGTCTTCTCTTCGGTCTTGGCAGGGTCGTAGAGATTGGCGCGATATCCGCCATCTTCCGGTGCGGGGCCGAAATGGAAGAAGTAATCGTAACCGTCGGTGAGCTTGCCCGTCACGTCGAGAGTAATGGTCCAGATGCCCTGGGTCGCTCCTTCGCTGGCGGGGGTGAAGGTGACGACGGTGTCGGCGCCATGGTTGGAGATCTCGGTGTTGGTCTGCAAGTCTTCGCAATCGAGATAATACTGCTCTGCGTCGTTTTTGGCATAATCCGCGCCGGAATAAACGCCCGAGAGGGTGAAGACGGCTTTGTTATCGACAACTGCGATATCGACGCCTGTCTTCATGGAATAGTCTCCGCCCAAGAAGTTGACGAAGAGCAAGCCATTGCTCCAGTCGGAAGTTACATTCTTCTTGAAGGAGTAGATGCCATCTGGTCCATTGACGGACTTTTCTTCGAGCCCGGCGAACCAGCTGACGTTGTGCTCGTTGGCGACTGGGTTGCCGTTTGGATCGAAGTGGAAGTGGAAGAAGTAATCTTTCCCAGCGGTCAATTTGCCGGTCATATCGAGGTAGACCTCGAATTTGCCGGCGCCATTGTTGTCGTCGATGAACTTGATGTTCTTGTCCGCGTTGAAGTCGGTGACGCCTTCCCAAGAGCCGAACGCCTGCATGTCGACGAGAAGCTTCGATGCGATGGCTTCGCCGGTCTTGTCGGTGAGGTGATCGTATACGCCGGCGATGACGGCGTAGACTTTGTTCTCTTCGACCCTGATGTCAAAGCCGTTCGCGGTGACGGATGGAGTGGTAGTATCAGAAACAAGAAGTCCAGGGCAGCCCCAGAATTCTGTGCCTTGAGCGGAGCCCGGATAGACGACGAGGCGGTATTTCTTGGTTCCGATTTCGACGGATTTGTCGAAGGCGGTAGTGGGCTTCCAGTCGCTGGCCTCGCCTGCGTCTTGCCCCTCGGCATTGGGGAAACCGTAGTGCATGGTATAGCCGATTCCATTGCCGCCGGCGGCGTTGAAATCGGTGACATCAACCTCGAATTTATAATGGCCGGCGCCATTGTCGAGGTAGTTGATTTCGCTGGTCTTGAGGTTCCTGCTCCAGTCGGGCGCGCCGAGATTGGCGTTGTTCTGCATATCGAACATCATCGAGCCTTTGGCGGCTTCTTTGAGCTCGTCCGCGCTGTCAAAGCCAGAGTAATCGCCGGAGACGATGATTTTGACTTTGTTGTCTTCGGTTTTGATGATGTCGACAGCGCCTTTGGTCAGATCGCCGACTTTGATGGTGTAAGAACTGGTCTGCCCGCCATAGGTGACGGTGACGGTCTTGGAGCCGGCCGTGGTCATATCGGGGGCTTCGACGCTGAAGGTGGTGACTTCCTTGGCTTCGGAAGCGCCGGTCATGACGGCTTTGACGACGAGTCCTTTGGAATCGAACTCGGAGTTGAGCAAGAACGCTTTCTTGGCGCCGGTGGCATCGACTTCGATCGACTGGATGGAGGCCAAAGTGACGTTGACGGTGACGTCTTCCGCCGGCATGGTGAAGCGGTAGATCGGATTGGAGCCGGAAGAGGGATTGATGACTTCCTTTTTGCCGGAAGCGGTGGTGTAAGAGACTTCGCCGACGACTTCGGATCCGGTCAATTTGATGCGGAAGGAGATGGTTTCGCCCGCTTCGGCTTCTTTGGCAAGGCGCTCGAACTCATAAGAGGAGCCGTTCTGCCAATTGATTTTGTATTTCTGGGATTGCTGGGTATTGTCCCCGCCATTGTTGCCATCGCCGCAAGAGGCGAGGGATCCGAGCAAGCATCCGGCAGACAGCACTGCAACGAATAAATGTTTGATTTTCATAGTTTTCTCCTTTGTTTGCCCCTCCCCAAATTGAATCAGGGAGGGGCCTAGATTGTTATCGGATTATCAGTTTGCCCAGCTGGCGGCCTCATAAGAGGAGATGCCAGGGCAGCGATAGAAGTTGTCGGTTTTGTTCCAAGCGGTGTCGAAGCTTGGTTCTGCATCGCCAGCCATACGGGCAAGTTTGAAGCCGACGATGGTGTTGTTGGCGGAGAAGGTCGCTTTGGTCGCATCTTCAGCATCGAAGGTCAAAGGCGCCCATTGCCCCGATCCTTCGTCTGGTCCCCAAACCCAGGCATAGAGTTTGGCGCCATCGTTGGCGATCCAATCAGGCAGGCCTGCGATTTCCCAGGTCTTTGCGACGCCAGTTTCGGTGACGACAAGGCCGACGGTGCCCCAGAATTCCTTCGGATTACTGGATCCAGGGACGTTCATGATGCGATAAGTCCTGCCGCCGATGACGACGGAACTGTCGAGCGCGGTCGCGAGCTTCAAATCAGTGGAAGCGCTGGCAAACCAGCCGAAGTGGGTGGTATAGGCGAAGTTTTCGAGTTCGCTGACATCGATATCGATTTGCCATTGTCCATTCTCGGCGGTCAAAACCATGGGGAGCTTGAAACGCACATAGCAGTTCCAAGTATCGTTGATGAAGTTGCCGTTGCTCTCAAAGTCGAAGTAACGGTCGATCAAAGCGATTTGCTCATCGGTGCAGGTGTAGGTTCCGCTGATGCGGAAGATGGCCTTGCTTTCGACTTCGACGATTTCGGCTGCGCTGGTGACGACTTGGTCGGCAGTGACGGCGCTGGAAACGGTGATGGTGGGAAGGCCCCAAGAACCGTCATCGGCAGGATTGAAGGAATAGGTTTTGATTCCGACGGTGATTTCGGCGGCTTGGCCAGCGATGTGAACATCGTAGGCGCGGCCTGCGTTGTCGCCGCTGGCTTGGACGCCGATGCCCATTTTGCCCATCCAAGGATCGGAAGGGGTCAAGGCAGTGACATCCATCTTGATGATGAGGGTGCCGGCGGTGGTGGTATCGAAACTTAAGGCATTGTCTTTATTGGAGCCGTATTCGATCCACGGCCAGGATCCGCCATGGAGCTGCCATGCGCCTTGCCAATCAAGGGCAACGACTTCAGCGGCAGTGTATTTGGTGTATTTGACGGTGTAGGAGAAGACGGCTTTTCCTTCTTCGACGGCTAAGGCACCGCTTTCGATCGTGGTGCTTGCGACGCCGTTATCGACGATATTCAAAGCTGGAAGATTCCAGTTGGCTTCGCCGCCATCGGGCTGGAAGGTGTAGACCTTGTCGCCGATGGTGATTTCGGCATTCTCGCCGGTGACGTGGACGTCTTTGGCTTTGCCTTTGTTGTTATCGGCGGTCTCGGGGTTGACGCCGACGCCGAGTTTACCGGTGTAATGGTTGACGGGCAAATCGGTGACGTCGAGCTTGATGGCGAACTTGCCGGTTCCCTCTTCGGAAATAGCAAGCGCATTGGCTTTGCCTTCGCCATAATCGACCCAATCCCAGTTGCTTCCTCCGGCATTCATGTTGCCTTGGAAACCGCCTTGCCAATCGAGGGCTTGGATTTCGGCGAAGGTGTAGTTTTCGTATTCGCCATGATAGGTGACGATGGCTTTTTCGTTTTCGACGGCGATGGAAGCGGTCTTGAGCTCATAGGTTTTGACGGGCTCGGGCGCAACGTAATCGCCGGTGATGACGAGGCGGACGTTGCCGGAGAACAAGGTGCGGAAGCCGATGTTCTTCTGGGTCAAGGTGATGACGTTCTCGCCGGCGGGCATATCGAAGGAGGTCAGATAAAGGTCTTTGGCCAAAGATCCGGAGGTGCCGGCTTCCATGCCGTTTTCGCGCATGGTCTTGCCATTCTTAAGCGGCGAATCGACGCCGTTGATGGCGATGGCATAACGCCAAGGATCCTCGGTGGCCTGGTCGGGGTTTTGATGGGTGTCATCATCAAATGGCTCGCCGGTGATGGGGTTGGTCGGATGGACCGACTTGTTCATATTGAAGAGGTAGCGGTCCAAATGATCGTCATAGGAGCACTGCGCGCCGATGTAGAGATCGACTTTCTTGCCTTCCGGAAGGGTGAACTTCCAGCTGACGGATGCGCCTTTGCTGAGCTTGAGGACGGTTCCGCCGTTCTCGTTGTAGGCAGTGCCTTCGATGTTGCTGGAGACGGGCTTGGAATAGGAAACGAGTTCGCATCCAGAGCATCCATCGATCTGATAATCGGTGCCTTCGCCGGTTTTCGCCCAGGTGTGCTCCGTGTGGGGCTTGGGAGTGCTGCTGCTCGAGGTCTTGGAATCGGACTTGGAGCCGGTTTTGGAGGACGTAGCAGTCTTGGAGTCCGTCTTCGTACTGGTTTTGGTGCCGGAGGAAGGGACATCGGATGGTGTTGTTGCGACGGGTGAAGACTCGCCACCGCAAGATCCTAGCAATAAGAGCGAGCTTGCGATTAACAATAATGATTTCTTCATGAATTCTCCTTTCTTTTATTTCATGAATCGAATCCAGATTTTGGGGTGGAAGCCATGATTAGGCTTCCTTTTTCTTGAACGGGATGAAGGTCAAGGCGATGAGGGCCAAGCCAATCACTCCCAGTCCGATGCCGCCGAAGGTGATGAGGTTGCGGCCCCAGGGGATGAAGGTGGCGTCGGCGACGCTGACGTGGATGAATCCATCATCGGGGTGAGCTTCGTATTCGGCTTTGCGGTAGGCGGCGTTCAAATACATGTAGAGATTGCGTTTGACCGCCTCTTTCAAGGCGTTGTTGAAGGTCTTGGAACTGGTTTCGAAGTGGAAGTTGCCATTGCTTTGGTAGCCATCCATCCAGAGGGTTCCGCCAGCGCGGAGCGCTTGGTCCATGTTCATGAAGTTCTGATGGTCGGAATAGTCGGTGAGGATGGCGCCTTTGTAGCCCCATTCGGTCTCGAGGACTTCCTTGATGAGGTTCTTATGGCCGCCAGCCCAGGTCGCGCCTAGGCGGTTATAGGAGGTCATGATGCCGGTGAGCCCGCCTTCTTCGATGCAGATGCGGAACGGGACGAGGTAATTCTCGCGGAGGTTCTGCTCGGTGAGCCAGGTGTAGAGGCCGTCGCGGCAGATTTCCTGCTCATAGCAGATGAAGTGCTTGAGGTAGACGTAGATGCCGTTATTGAGCATGCCGCGGATGACTTGGGCGCCTGCTTTGCCGGAGAGGATCGGGTCTTCGGAATAGTATTCGTAGTTGCGTCCGCAGAAAGCGGTGCGGTGGAGGTTGACGCCGGGGGCGTAGAGGCCATCGACCGCGCTGGAGATGGCATCGAGCCCCATCTGGTAGCCGAAGTGGTACTGCAATTCCTGCGAGAAGGTCTGGGCCAAAACGGTGGAGTTGGGGTAGCCGACGTTGCTCTTCCCGAATTCGGTATTGAAGGAACCGACCTGGTTCGGGCCATCGAATTCGCTGGTCGCGGGTTTGTTGATGGAAGGGAGCGAGCGGTTCTGGCAATAGCCGTGGAGGACGGATTGCTTGGCTTGGTTGGCGGGGATGACGGCTAAGACATCGTCCCATTCGGGGGCGTCGAAGTCTTCGCCGAGGAGCATGCCGAGCTCATTGGGCTTGGCGTTGCCTTTGGTGCCGATGTCGCCGCTGCAGATGTCATAGGATTTTCCGGAATCCCAGGCGACATCGGGCAAAGTGTTGTCGATGTCGGCATCGGCCATGGCCGCGGTATAGAGGGCGACGTTTTTGATGGCATCGCTCATGTTGCGGTTGTTCGCCATTTTGGTGGAGAAGGTTCCGCTGAAGTTGGCGCGGCTTAGATAGGTGATGTTCTGATTGGAGTTGGATCCGTCGAGGGCGATGCCGTCGCAGATATGCTCGGCATCGAACTGGTTGTGGACGGGCTTGCCGGTGATGAGGTCGTTCTCGACTTTGACGGTGTCGGCGACTTTGTAGGTCACGCTGTTCTGGGCGCCTTCCCAAGCGACGTGGGAATTCTGGCGGATCGAGAACTTGTAGTTGCCCTTTTCGAGCTCATAGCCCTTGAAGCCGTTGGAGTTCTTGTCGTAGGCATCGTAGGAGAGGATGTCGCTGGCTTTGACTTTGATGACGATTTCCTCGCTCTCGTTGGGGGCGAGCAATTTGGTTTTGCCATAGCCGACCAGGTTGGCGGCGGATTTCTCGATGCCGCCTTTGGTGTAAGGAGGCTCGGCATAGAGCTGGACGACTTCCTTGCCCTCGGCTTTTCCGGTGTTTTTGACGACGACGCGGAATTCGATTTCGCTGGTTGGGGTGATGTTGGAATTGTTGGGGAGGGAGACGCTGGAAAGGCTCTGGCTGAAGGTGGTGTAGCTTAAACCATAGCCAAACGGATACTGGACGACGCCGTCATATCCATCGCCATAGTCATTGTGGATATTGGAGAAATATCCCTCGGCATCGGCGGTTTCGTAGAATTTGTATCCGACGTAGATGTCTTCGCCGTAATCGACGAAGGAGCATAGCGGATAGGTGGCGGAGCCGGAGACGTTGCCGTAGTTTGTGCCATCGGCGGGATAGACGCCGCTGGAATTGGTGTATCTTCCCTGGGTCACGCC